>JBDTXF010000175.1:0-6569 GCA_040006355.1 Nocardioidaceae bacterium
CAGCTCGACCGGGGTCTCCCGGCCGAAGATCTCGACGAGGGCCTTGACCCTCTGGGACTCCGCGTTGATCTCGGTGATCGTCGCGTGCAGGGTGGCGAACGGACCGTCCACCACCATCACCGAGTCGGACACGTCGAAGTCGGCGACCTCGACCTTCTTGCGGGGCGCGCCACCGCCGGACTGCTCGGGGGCGGCGGCCTCCGCCTCGGCGATCACCGCCGGGGCGAGCATGCTCTCGACCTCGTCGAGGCTCAGCGGGACGGGCTGGTGGCTGTGGCCGACGAAGCCGGTGACCGAGGGCGTGTGTCGCACGGCTGCCCAGGACTCGTCGGTGAGGTCCATCCGGACCAGGACGTAGCCGGGGAGCACGGTGCGCCGGACCAGCTTGCGCTGGCCGTTCTTGATCTCCGCGACCTCCTCGGTCGGGACGATCACCTCGTGGATGTAGTCCTCCATGTTGAGGGACCCGATCCGGTTCTCGAGGTTCGCCTTGACGCGGTTCTCCATGCCCGAGTAGGTGTGCACGACGAACCAGTCGCCGACCTTGGCGCGCAGCGCCTCGCGGAACTCCTGGAGGGCGTCGGACGGCGGGCCATCCGGGTCGTCGGCGTCAGAGTCGCCCCCGGCCACGTCTTCGCTCGTGGCGTCTTCGCCGTCGGCGTCGTCGGTGGGGACGTCCTCGGCAAGGACCTCCTCGGCAGGGACGTCCTGGTCGGCAGCGGGCACGGTCGCGGAGTCCGCGGCGGCCTGCTCGGCCACCCCGTCCTGGTCGACGGAACGCTCCACGGCCTCGGCGGAGGGCACGGTCTGGATCTGCTCGTCGTACGGCTGCGACACGGTTTCTGGGTCACCTTCATCTGTTCGGTTCACGCGATGGGTCCCGGCGAGGCCGGGCTCGGTCAGGGTCTGTGGGCGGAGCGCCGGCGCTAGCCGAAGACCTTGAAGACCAGCTTCCCGAAGCCCAGGTCGAGCAACGAGACGATCGACATGATCACCAGCACGAACACCAGGACCACGATGAAGTACGTGATCAGCTGCTGCTGGGTGGGCCAGACGACCTTGCGGAGCTCGGCCACCACCTGGCGGTAGAAGGTGGTCGGACTGGTCCGCTTGTCACCCGACGACGAGGTCGAGCGCACGGGGCGGCTCTGGGTCACGTCCTTGCCTCTCTCTGGCATGCGGTGGTCGAGCAGGGCACGAGGGACTTGAACCCCCAACCTTCGGTTTTGGAGACCGATGCTCTGCCAGTTGAGCTAGTGCCCTCCGGTGGGCGGCCCCGGATCGCCGGCCCGCGTCACGGGAGCGGGCATGCCGATCAAGGGTGGGATCCACCACAGGGCAAGTGTAGGGGGAGCCCCAGATGAAGTCGAACCGAGGACCGGACCCGGGTGGGCCGCCGCGGCCGGGGGTGCAAGCATAGGAACCATGTCGCACGCCCCCGCATCCTCCGCAGCCTCCGCTCGCGTCTCCGCCCGGATCGGCGGCATCGCCGAGTCGGCCACGCTGGCCGTCGACGCCAAGGCGAAGGCCTTGAAGGCGTCCGGCCGCCCGGTGATCGGCTTCGGTGCCGGCGAGCCGGACTTCCCGACCCCTGCCTACATCGTGGAGGCGGCCGTCGAGGCGTGCCGGGACCCCCGCAACCACCGCTACACCCCCGCGGGCGGCCTTCCCGAGCTCAAGGCGGCGATCGTGGAGAAGACCCTGCGGGACTCCGGGTACGTCGTGGAGCCGGCCCAGGTGCTGGTCACCAACGGCGGCAAGCAGGCGATCTACGAGGCGTTCGCGACGATCCTCGACCCCGGCGACGAGGTGCTCCTCCCCGCGCCGTACTGGACCACCTACCCCGAGGCGATCCGGCTGGCCGGCGGGGTGCCCGTCGAGGTGCTCGCCGACGAGACCCAGGACTACAAGGTGACCGTCGCCCAGCTCGAGGCCGCGCTGACCGACCGGACCAAGGTGCTGCTCTTCTGCTCGCCGTCGAACCCGACCGGCGCGGTGGACACCCCCGAGGAGGTCGAGGCGATCGGCCGGTTCGTGGTCGACCACGGCCTGTGGGTGGTCACCGACGAGATCTATGAGCACCTGACCTACAACGGCGTGACGACCACATCCCTGCCGGTCGCGGTCCCCGACCTCGCGGACCGCTGCATCGTGGTGAACGGCGTCGCCAAGACCTACGCGATGACCGGCTGGCGGGTCGGCTGGATGATCGGCCCCAAGGACGTCGTGAAGGCGGCCACCAACCTCCAGTCGCACGCCACCTCCAACGTGAACAACATCGCCCAGCGGGCCGCGATCGCGGCGTTGAGCGGCGACCTGTCCGCGGTCGCCGAGATGCGCGAGGCCTTCGACCGCCGACGCCGGACGATGGTGCGGATGCTCAACGAGATCGCGGGGGTGGAGTGCCCGGAGCCCACCGGCGCGTTCTACGCCTACCCCTCGGTGAAGGGGGTGCTCGGCCGGGACGTCGCCGGCCGCACGCCGACCACGTCGGCCGAGCTCGCCGAGATCATCCTGGACCAGGCCGAGGTCGCGGTGGTGCCGGGCGAGGCGTTCGGCGCGCCGGGCTACCTGCGGCTGTCCTACGCGCTGGGTGACGACGACCTGGTCGAGGGCGTGGGCCGGCTCCAGAAGCTGCTCGGCTGAGTGGTGCCGACTGGCTCGACCGGCCGCGACCTGCGGACCCTTCCCAAGGCGCACCTGCACCTGCACTTCACCGGGTCGATGCGCCACCCGACGCTGGTCGAGCTGGCCGAGCGCGACGGGATCGTGCTGCCGGACGCGCTGGTCGAGGACTGGCCCCCGCAGCTGTCGGCGGCCGACGAGAAGGGCTGGTTCCGCTTCCAGCGGCTCTACGACGTCGCACGCTCGGTGCTGCGCACGCCGGACGACGTACGCCGGCTGGTGCTTGAGGCGGCCGAGGACGACGTCGCGGACGGCGGCCGGTGGCTGGAGATCCAGGTCGACCCCAGCGGCTACGCCGCGCGCTTCGGTGGCATCACCGCGTTCACCGAGCTGGTGCTCGACGCGGTCCGCGACGCGACGGCGAGGACCGGCCTCGGCATCGCGGTCGTGATTGCGGCGAACCGGACCCGGCACCCCCTCGATGCCCGGACGCTGGCCCGGCTCGCCGCGCAGTACGCCGGACGGGGCGTCGTCGGCTTCGGGCTCTCCAACGACGAGCGGCGCGGGTCGACCTCGGACTTCGCGCCGGCGTTCGCCATCGCGGAGCGCGCCGGACTGACCCTCACCCCGCACGGCGGCGAGCTTCTCGGGGCGGAGAGCGTCCGCACCTGTCTCGAGGAGCTGCACGCCGACCGGCTCGGGCACGGCGTCCGGGTCGCGGAGGACCCGGCGCTGCTCGACCGGGTGGTCCGCGCGGGGGTGCCCCTGGAGGTGTGCCCGGTGTCCAACGTGGCGCTCGGGGTCTACAGCGACCTGACGTCCGTGCCGCTGCCGCAGCTGCTCGCCGCGGGCGCGACCGTGGCTCTGGGCGCGGACGACCCGCTGCTCTTCGGGTCCCGGCTCGCGGCCCAGTACGCCACCATGCGCGCCGCGCACGGGCTGTGCGACGCGGACCTCGCCGAGCTGGCCAGGATGTCGGTGCGCGCCTCCCGCGCGCCGGACTCCGAGAAGGCCGGCCTGACGGCCGCGATCGACTCCTGGCTGACCGGTTGACCCCCTAGGCTGGGCGCCATGACGAACACACCGGGGGACGGCGAGCCGCCGCAGGACCCCTACGGTCAGCAGCCGCCCTACGGCGAGCCGCCGCAGGACCCCTACGGTCAGCAGCCGCCCTACGGCCAGCCCCCCGGCTACGGTCAGCCTCCGTACGGCCAGCCGGCGGGCTACGGCCAGACGCAGCCGTACGGCCAGCCCCCCGGCTACCCGCCCGGTGCCTACGCACCCGACCACCCGAAGGCCACCACCAGCCTGGTGCTGGGGATCCTCGGGATCGTGATCTGCGGGATCATCGCGCCGTTCGCGTGGCGGATGGGCAAGCAGACGGTCTCCGAGATCGACGCCTCGAACGGCCGGCTCGGTGGCCGCGGGGCCGCACAGGCGGGCTACGTGCTCGGGCTGATCGGGACGATCCTGCTCGGCCTGGGCCTGCTGGCCATCATCGGCGTCATCGTGGTCGGCGTGATCGGGGTCGCCACCAGCACCACCACGACCTCACCGTGACGCGGTGGCCGGCAGCTCGCAGCCGACCAGCACCGGCTCGTTGACCAGCCGGACGCCATAGCGGTCGTGCACCCCGCGCTGCACCTCGGCTGCCAGCGCGAGCAGGTCCGCGGCGCGGGCCGAGCCGCGGTTGGTCACGGCGAGCGTGTGCTTGGTGGACAGCCTCGCCGGCCCGATGCCGTAGCCGCGCCCGAATCCCGCATGCTCGATCAGCCAGGCCGCGCTGGTCTTGACCGTCCCGTCGGGCTGCTCCCAGCGGGGGGCGTCGGCCGGCAGCCGGTGCGCCGCCTCGGGGTCGAGGAGCGGGTTGGTGAAGAACGACCCGGCGCTCCAGGTGTCGTGGTCGGCGTCGTCGAGCACCATTCCCTTGGCGGCCCGCAGGCGCAGGACGGCCTCACGCACCTCTGTCATCGGCACCCGGTCCCCCACCGTGACGCCCAGGGCACGGGCCAGCTCGGCGTACGCCACCTGCTCGGAGAGCTCGCCCTGACGGAACTGGAAGCTCACCGAGAGCACGAGGTAGCGGCCGGGGTCCTGCTTGAACCGGCTGGTGCGGTAGCCGAAGCCGCAGTCGGCCGCCGCGAAGGTGCGCTGGCGGTCCTCGACCCGGTCCCAGCAGCGGACCGACGCGATCGTGCCGGCGACCTCCTGACCGTAGGCCCCGACGTTCTGGACCGGGGTCGCCCCCACCGACCCGGGGATGCCGGACAGCGCCTCGATGCCGACCCAGCCGCGGGTGACGGCCCGGGCCACCAGGCCGTCCCACGACTCACCGGCTGCGACGGTGACGTCTGCGCCGCCGCAGGTCGGCCCCGCCTGGTCGGGACCGGCGATGTCGATGCCGCTGGTCGCCACCAGCACGACGGTGCCGTCGAAGCCCTCGTCGGCGACGAGGAGGTTGCTGCCGCCCGCGACCAGCAGCAGCGGCGAGCCGGCGGCGTCGGCACGACGTACGGCGTCCACCAGCGCGCGCTCGGTGGTGGCGTGCACCAGCTCACGGGCCGGGCCGCCGACCCGCAGGGTGGTCAGGGCGGAGAGGGCGGCGGTCGCCTCAGGCACGCAGCAACGCCCGGGGCCTGCCGAGCACCTTCTCCCCGCCGCAGGTCACCTCGAGCGCAACCTGGACGCCCTGGGCGGTGACGTCCTCGACAGTGCCGCGCACCACCACGTCGACCCCGGTGTCGTCGTCGGGGACCACGACCGGCTTGGTGAACTTGCAGCCCAGCTCGACCACGTGTCCGGGGGCACCGGCCCAGGTGTCCAGGGCCCGGGCGGTCAGCGCGAGGGTGTACATCCCGTGTGCGATCACCCCGGGGAGGCCCACCGAGGTGGCGACCCGGTCCGACCAGTGGATCTGGTTGAAGTCACCGCTGGCCCCCGCGTAGCGGACCAGGTCGGCCCGGGTGACGGCGTAGGTCTGCTCAGGAAGCTCGTCGCCGGTCGTGAAGCCGTTCATGCGTCCTCCCCGCGGTGCACCAGCGTGGCGAAGGCGGTGCAGACGGGCTCGCCGTCGGCGTCGGCGATCTCGCTGCGGGTGCCGATGATGTCGGCGCCGCCGATCTGCCGCAGCGAGTCGACGGTCAGGGTCGCGCTCAGCACGTCACCGGCGACGACCGGCCGCGTGTGGCTGAAGCGCTGCTCGCCGTGCACCACGCGGTGCAGCGCGATGCCCACCGAGGGGTCGTCCATCAGGGCGGTCATGGCTGCGAAGGCGATCACGATCGGGAAGGTGGCGGGGGCGGCGGACCCGTCGTGGCTCGACCCCGTGGCGCGGGCGAACTCCACGATCCTCTCCCGGGACACGGCGTAGGGCTCGGTCGCGGGGAACGTCCGGCCCTGGAGCGAGGCGTCGACTGTCATGGCAGCGAACCTACCGTCCCGCGGAACGCAACGACGGCCCCGGGAGACCCCGGGGCCGTCGCGGAGAGCGCCCGCGTCAGCGCGTCTCGCGGTGGTCGGTGTGCTGGCGGCAGAACGGGCAGAACTTCTTCAGCTCCATCCGGTCCGGGTCGTTGCGCCGGTTCTTCTTGGTGATGTAGTTGCGGTTCTTGCAGTCCACGCAGGCCAAGGTGATCTTGGGGCGAACATCTGAGCTCTTGCTGGCCACGGAACTGCCTCTACTTTCGGTGCTGCCGGACGCGCTGCCCCGGGTGGACAGCCCTTCAATAGTGTCATCCCGCTCAAGCGGGAGCCAAACGGAGATGTTCGCAGTAGCGGGGGCGGGACTCGAACCCGCGACACCACGATTATGAGCCGTGTGCTCTAACCACCTGAGCTACCCCGCCAAGGGACGGAGCGGTCCGCGTCCGACTCCGGTTGCGGGACACCGACCCAGAGCCCCTTTACGGAATCGAACCGTAGACCTTCTCCTTACCATGGAGACG
>JBDTXF010000176.1:0-6544 GCA_040006355.1 Nocardioidaceae bacterium
GCGATCAGCCACGTGCTGGTCAGCGGTGTCGAGTGGGCGGTGCTGATCCCGCTGATCGTCGGCGGCTCCCCGGGCACGTTCCTCGGCGCCAGGATGGCCAACTGGGTGTCCCAGTCGGTGATCCGGCGCGGCATCGTGATCGTGCTGAGCCTGACCGGGCTGAACATGCTCGGCGTGCCGCCGAAGACGGTGGGCATCATCGGCGCGGCTCTCCTGCTGCTCGGGCCGCTCGCCTGGGGCTTCATCCGGCAGACCCGCGGGCTGCCTGCGTTCGACAACAACGCGGCTGCCTGGAACCACGAGAAGCCGTCGAGCGGACCGGACCAGTCCAGTGGGCCCGTGGAGCCCGGCGAACCGGTGACACGCGACGCATAAGGGCGGATTTCGCGAGCCCTTCCAGCGAGTCTTCGCCCCACGATCACCTGCTGTTCAGCATCGGCGCGCATAGTGAACTCATGGAGCTTTTCGTGACAGTGCTCACACTGGCGACGTTGTGGTTCTCCCTCGCCCTGGCCGTCGGACTGCTGCTGGGCCGGGCGGTGCGCCTGCGGGACCGCGTGGTCTTCGTCCCGGTGGTCCGGTCAGTCCCGCAGCGTCGCGAGGAACGCCTGCGCCTGCTCGTGTGAGGGCAGCAGGCCCGAGCGCTCCGCCTCGGCGAGCGAGGGGGCGGCGGCGTCCTTGTCGGAGAGCAGCGGCTGGATCGGTGAGCCGTCGCGGCCCGTGGTCGGCCAGCGGATCCCGATCGCCGGGTCGAGCGGGTGCACCCCGTGCTCGTGGCCCGGTGCGTAGGGCGCCGAGCACAGGTAGGTGACCACGCTGGCGTCCTCCAGGGCCATGAACGCGTGCCCGAGGCCCTCGGAGAGGTAGGCCGCCCGGCGGTCCGAGTCGTCGAGGGTGACCGCGTCCCAGGCGCCGAAGGTGGGCGAGCCCACCCGGATGTCCACCACCACGTCCAGGACGGCGCCCTTCAGACAGGTGACCCACTTGGCCTGGCCCGGCGGGAGGTCGGCGAAGTGCACGCCGCGCAACGTGCCCAGTGCCGAGACCGAGGCATTGGCCTGGGCGAGGGTGAAGCGGTGCCCGGTGGCCTCGGCGAAGCGGTCGGCGCGGAACCACTCCAGGAAGGACCCGCGGTCGTCCCCGTGCACCCGGGGGGTGACCTCGAACGCTCCGGCGACGGACAGCTCTCGTATCTCCACCTGAGTAGGGTACGGAAAGCAGCCCCCCGCACCCCCCACCATCACGCACGTGCCTCGCCGCACCCCCACCCGCCTGGAGAGGACTCCCGTGAAGTGGCTCGTCACCGGCGCGACCGGCATGCTCGGCACCGATCTCGTCGCCCTGCTCGACCACCTCGGTGAGGACGTGACGGCTGCCTCCCGCGCGACGCTCGACATCACCGACCCGGCGGCGGTCACCGCCGCCGTGGAGGGCCACGACGTGGTGGTGAACACGGCCGCCTGGACGGCCGTCGACGACGCCGAGGAGCACGAGGCGGAGGCCACCCGGGTGAACGCCGACGGGCCGCGGCTGCTGGCCCGCGCCGCCGCCGAGCACGGCGCCCGCCTGGTCCACCTCAGCACCGACTACGTCTTCGACGGGTCGGCGACGGAGCCCTACGCCGAGGACGCCGCCACCGCACCGGCGTCGGCCTACGGCCGGACCAAGGCGCTGGGCGAGGAGGCCGTGCGCGAGGAGCTCCCGGACGGCCACCTGCTGGTCCGCACGGCCTGGTTGTACGGCGCGCACGGCGCGTGCTTCCCCCGCACGATCGCCCGGGTGGCCCGCGAGCGAGGAGACGTCAGCGTCGTGACCGACCAGATCGGCCAGCCCACCTGGACCCACGACGTCGCCGACCTGATCGTCCGGCTGGTGCAGGCCGACGCTCCGGCCGGGACCTATCACGGCACGTCGTCGGGCCGGTGCAGCTGGTTCGACTTCGCGCGGACCGTGGTCGCGGCGGCCGGCATCGAGTCGTCGGCGGTGCAGCCGACCTCCAGCGCCGCCTTCGTCAGGCCGGCTCCCCGTCCGGCCTACTCCGTGCTCGGGCACGAGGCGCTGCACCGCATCGGCGTCGCCCCGATCGACGACTGGGAGCAGCGCTGGCCCGAGGCAGCCACGGGCGTGCTGGCACTGCACTGACCCGCTGAGCGGGTTGCCCGGCTGGTCCATGGTCGGCCTACCGCCGCCGACGGAAGCGGAGCTCTCCGCTGCCCATCCGGTCGAGAGCGAACCGGCTGTCGTGCGCCCGGCGGTGGTGGAAGCCGCACAGCGGGACGCCGTTGGCGAGCGTGGTCTCGCCGCCCTTGCTCCAGGCGTGTGGATGGTGGATGTCGCACCAGGCGAACGGTCTCTCACACCCCTCCGCAGCGCAGGTGTCGTGGAGGATCGACAGCCCGCGACGCTGGGCGACGGTGTGCAGCCGCGACTCGCGACCGAGGTCGAGGATCGCGGACGGGCCGCCGAGCACTGCCGGGATGATCCCCGCGTTGCAGGCCAGCCGTCGGGCCTCACCGGCCGTGATGTGCACCCCGGCGTCCAGCCGAGCTGACGCGAGGCTGTCACGCAGGTGCTCGAGGTCGATGTGGACCAGGACGCTCGCGCTCACCCGGGCGAAGCCGCCGGAGGCCTCGGTGGGCAGGTGCTCGATCAGCTCGAGGAGCCCGTGGCCGAGCCGCTCGGACCAGTTGAGACCCGGCCCCATCGCCGGGATCGAGTCGTCGTCGACCAGCTCGCCGGCCTTGTTGCGAGACAGCCGCTTCGGCGAGGTCAGGGTGTCCAGCCAGGCCCGCAGGAGCTGACCGTGGAGCTCGGGGATCACGAACCGGCCGGCGAAGGTGCCGTCGCCGTTGTCGTGGAGGGTCATCCAGGTCTCGATCTCCGCACGCCGCTCCTCGGCACCGAGGACGTCGGCCTCGTGCTCGTCGGCGAGCTCGCGGGAGACCACGTCGAGCATCCGTCGCGATGCCTGCCGGAGCCGGCGCGGGTCCATGCCCTTGACCGCCTTGGTGACCAGAGTGGCCTCCGCGGCACGCCGCTGCTCGGCGGTGACCTGGGACGGCAGCCTCTCGGCGGCGTCCACGATCACCCGGGTCTGGGCCTCGTTGATCACCCCGGCGGCGAAGGCCTCACGGGTGTCGGCGTAGCGCTCCTGCAGCCGCTGGGCCAGCCAGAGGCCGCCGGAGGCCACCGCACGTGTGGTGCCGGTCAGCCGGGCGACCCAGGAGTCCGTGCCGGTGGCGCCGAGCGACTGGGCGATCCGGCGCTCGTCGGCCTCCGCGACGCACTGGAGCCGGAAGGCGGCCAGCTGTGCCTCGAGGGCCGCCACCGTCTCGATCGCGCTGGTGAGGTGGTCCTCGCTCATCGCGCCGGAGGGCACCGACACCGCGGCCCCGACTGCGAACCTGGCACTCGCCAGCAGCTCCACGACCTCCGCGGTCGGTCGGATCTGCTGGACTGTCATGACCCCATTCAACCGGTCGGCAGCGACATCCGGAAGGTCCGATCTCGGCTTGTGAGACTGTTTTCGAACTGATGTTCGACCCTGTCACGCCCAGATGGCCGGCCCCTGGTCGAGCCACCACCGGGCGGCCGACCGCTGCCACAGCGGCGCCTCCTCGGTCCGCTCGAGGACGCCCAGCCGCGGGGAGGCGGTCATCCCGAGCGCATAGAGCTTGGCCCGCTCACGCGGCGACCAGGTGTCGCCCAGCGACTCGCGCAGCACCCGATCGGAGGCGGCGACGGGGCTGAGCCGCCCGAGCGACTCGGTGAGCGGGATCGCGACCCCGTGGGCCGGGTCGTCGAGCAGGGCGAGCAGCGACGCCCGATGCGCGTCCGTGCACAGGCAGCGGACCAGCACCGCCTCCCGTCCACGCAGCCACGCGGGTCCGACCTCACGCCGGAGCCTGCCGAGCAGCTCGCCGGCGACACCGGGACCGAACGGCGAGGCGGCGATCAGGAGCGAGGCACTGTGCCGCCGCACCGAGTCCCGGTGGAACAGCGCCTCCCGCACCAGTCGCGGCAGCATGCGGTCCTCGTCGTACGCCGGCTCCTGGGGGGTGCGCTGGCGTGCCCCCGCCGCGAGGGCATCGGCATAGCCGCCCGCCTTGCCGGCCGGGAGCTGCTCCGCGTGGCCCGAAACGACCGGCAGGGTGCGGCCCGCGCCGGCCGCCGCCTTGGCGAGTCCGGCGCGCACCCCCTCCGGCAGGCTCGCGACCAGCTCGGCCAGGTCCTCACCGGTCCGGATGGCGTCGCGGGGCAGCAGCCGAAGGACCAGCATGTGCAGCTGGGTGCGCTCCCCCGGGCTGAAGTCCCCGCGCAGCACCTTCTGGGTCGCGAGCCGGACGCCCACCTGGTAGGTCGTGTCGTTGTGCGGCTTCTCCATCACCTCCAGCACGAGCCGGGCCGACTCACGGGTGGGCAGCCGGGTCAGCAGGCTCAGCGGGTTGTCGACGACCTGGACCGCCGGGTCCGAGACGTAGGACGCGATCGCGTCGACCAGGAAGTCCTGGGCCCGCGGCACCGAGGCCAGGTCCATCGCCGCGGTGCTGAGCTGGCGGTAGGCGACCCTGACGGCTCGCGGGAGCTCACCGACGAGGTGGCCCGCCAGCAACGCCCAGGTCCGGCTGCGCAGGTGCACCAACGGGGCCGCGGTCAGGTGCCAGCCGAGCTCCTGCCAGGTGCGGGCCACGGCGAAGCCGTCCTCGGCGGCGTCGATCAGCTCGTCGAGACGGCGCGCGAACTCGGGCGACGAAGGGTCCAGCCGGGGACGCACCCGGTGCGAGCGTGGACCGGTCAGGGTCTCCTTGACGTAGCCGGTGACCGAGGTGATCTGGCCCGGCTCGAGGGAGAGCACCCGCTCGTAGGCGGTCATCCCCTCGTAGGAGATCACCAGCGCCCCGGACTCCCAGCGGCTGATCAGGCTGCGGCTCGCCGGGAAGCCGGCCCGGCCGAGCGCGGCGGCGAACATCCGGCCGTCCCGGAACGAGCCGTCGGGGTGGTGCAGCCGAGACATCGCCAGCAGCCAGCCGATCCGCGCCTCGACGTCCGGGCTCGACGAGCTCATCGGCGTGTCGTCGCTCGCGATCTGCTGGGTGCGACCCGGGCGCCGACCAGCCACGCTCAGCCCGTCTGCAGCAGCTGCAGGAGATACTCGCCGTACCCCGACTTCACCAGGGCCTCGCCACGCTCACGCAGCTCGTCGTCGCTGAGGAAGCCCTGTCGCCAGGCGACCTCCTCGGGACAGCCGATCTTGAGGCCCTGGCGGTGCTCGACGGTCTTGATGAAGTTGCTGGCGTCGTTCAGCGACTCGAAGGTGCCGGTGTCGAGCCAGGCGAAACCCCGCTCGAGGACCTCGACCTTGAGCCGGCCCTGCTCGAGGTAGGCCCGGTTGACGTCGGTGATCTCATACTCCCCGCGCGCCGACGGCTCGAGGTCCTTGGCGATCGCGACCACGTCGTTGTCGTAGAAGTAGAGCCCCGGGATCGCGAAGCTGCTGCGGGGGTGGGCCGGCTTCTCCTCGAGCGAGAGCGCCTTGCCGGTCTCGTCGAACTCCACCACGCCGTACGCCGTGGGGTCGGAGACCCGGTAGGCGAAGACCGCGGCGCCGTCGAGGTCGGTGAAGCGCTTGAGCTTGCGGCCGAAGCCGGGGCCGTAGAAGAGGTTGTCGCCGAGCACCAGCGCGCTGGTCTCCCCGCCGATGAAGTCCGCGCCGATGGTGAACGCCTGCGCGAGACCGTCCGGCGAGGGCTGCTGGGCGTAGGTGAGGCTGATCCCGAAGGCCGACCCGTCGCCGAGGAGCCGCTCGAACTGCGCGGCGTCGTGGGGCGTGGTGATGATGAGGATGTCGCGGATGCCGGCGAGCATCAGCGTGGTGAGCGGGTAGTAGATCATCGGCTTGTCATAGACAGGCACCATCTGCTTGCTGACACCCATCGTGATCGGGTGCAGCCGCGTGCCACTTCCGCCGGCGAGAATGATTCCCCTCATGTCGGTTAGTCTGCCGGACCATGAGGCAACTCGTGACAGGCGGCGCTGGTTTCATCGGCTCGCACTACGTCCGCTCCGTGCTGACCGGTGCGTGGGGCATGGACGAGCCGGACTCCGTGGTGGTGCTCGACAAGCTGACCTACGCCGGCAACCTGGCGAACCTCGACCCGGTGAAGGACGACCCCCGGCTGAGGTTCGTCGAGGGCGACATCCTCGACCGGGCGCTGGTCGAGCGGCTGATCGGCGACGCCGACGTCGTCGTGCACTTCGCGGCCGAGTCCCACGTGGACCGCTCGATCCTCGGCGCCTCGGACTTCGTGATGACCAACGTGGTCGGCACCCAGACCCTGCTCGAGGCCGCGCTGCGGGTGGGGATCGAGACGTTCGTGCACGTCTCCACCGACGAGGTCTACGGCTCCATCGACACCGGCTCCTGGGACGAGGAGCAGCCGCTCGAGCCCAACTCGCCGTACTCCGCCTCGAAGGCGTCCTCGGACCTGCTGGCCCGCGCCTACCACCGCACCCACGGGCTGCCGGTCTGCGTGACGCGCTGCTC
>JBDTXF010000177.1:0-6524 GCA_040006355.1 Nocardioidaceae bacterium
GGTCGCCCAGCGAGGTGTCGCCGTCCTCGTCGACCGGGGTGTCCAGGCTGACGTGGTCGCGACCCCAGGACAGCAGGTCGAGCACCCGCTCGAAGGCCATGTCGAGCTCGGCGGCGATCTCCTCCGGCTCGGGGTCGCGACCGAGCTGGCGCTCGAGGGTGCGACGGGCCGCACCGACCTGGTTGAGCTCCTCGACCACGTGGACCGGCAGCCGCACGACCCGGGCCTGCTGCGCGATGCCGCGGGTGATGGCCTGACGGACCCACCAGGTGGCGTAGGTGGAGAACTTGTAGCCCTTCGCGTAGTCGAACTTCTCGACCGCACGGATCAGGCCGGTGTTCCCCTCCTGGACGAGGTCGAGCATCGGCATCGCGCTGCGACCGTACTTGCGGGCGATGGAGACGACGAGGCGCAGGTTCGCCTCGATGAAGCGCTGGATCGCCCGCTGGCCCTCAGCGGCGAGCCACTCGAGCTCGTCGACGGTGGCGTACTTCGGGGCGCCGCCCTTGCGGCGTCCGGTCCGGCCTTCAGCGAGGAGGTGCTCGGCGAGCAGCCCGGCCTCGATGGTCTTGCTGAGCTCGACCTCGGTGATCGCGTCGAGCAGGGGGGTGCGGGCGATCTCGTCGAGGTACATGCCGACGCTGTCGCGTCCCTCGATCTCACGAGATGCGGTGCGAGTCGTTGCCACGGTGCGTTGCCGTCCCTTCGTCTGGGGCCAAGCCCATACCCAGCGGTACGGACCCGTATTCACCACAACGACGAACGCATGTTCGAGATTCCCGAAAACGGGGGACCCTTCAGCGTACCTCGCGGTGCCGAGCGGGCCGGGTTCGTCTCGTGGTGCGGGTCGTGCGGGCCTACTGCCTGGAACGACGTACGGCGAGCCCGTGAAGTTGCCGGCCGCGCCAAGTCTCAGTGACTTCTCAGGCTCCCGGCTCGACGACCAGCCGGTCCACGAGCCAGGCCAGGCTGAACGCCCGCTCCCGCCAGCTGTTGTGGCGTCCGCTGACGCCCCCGTGTCCGGCCGACATCTTCGTCCGGAGCAGGATCCCGGAGCTGTCGCCGACGGTGGCCCGCAGCCGGGCGACCCACTTGGCCGGCTCCACGAAGAGCACGCGGGTGTCGTTGAGCGACGTCTCGGCCAGGATGGCCGGGTAGTGCTGGTCCGTGACGTTCTCATACGGCGTGTAGCTCTTCATGTAGGCGTAGACCTCGGGGTCCTCGAGCGGGTTGCCCCACTCGTCCCACTCGATGACGGTGAGCGGCAGGGCCGGGTCCAGGATCGTGGTCAGGGCGTCCACGAAGGGCACGGCCGCCAGCACCGCTGCGAACGCGTCGGGAGCCATGTTGGCCACCGCCCCCATCAGCAGGCCGCCCGCGCTGGCCCCCTCGGCGCCGAGCCGGTCCGCTGACGTCCAGCCGCTGTCGGCCAGGTGGCGTGCGCAGGCGATGAAGTCGGTGAAGGTGTTCTTCTTGCGCATCAGCTTGCCGTCGTCGTACCAGTGCCGGCCCATCTCGCCGCCGCCGCGCACGTGTGCGATCGCGTAGCCGATGCCGCGGTCGAGCAGCGAGAGCCGGCTGACGGAGAAGCCCGGGTCCATCGAGCTCTCGTAGGAGCCGTAGCCGTAGAGCACCATCGGCATCGTCCCGTCGCGCGGCGCATCGACCGGCACCACCATCGAGATCGGCACCCGGGTGCCGTCCTCGGCGACCGCCCACTCCCGCGACTGGGTGTAGCGCGAGCGGTCGTACGCCGTGCCGTCCGGCCCGGGCAGCACCGGGGTGCGCTTGAGCAGGACCAGCTCGCGGGTGGCGACGTCGAAGTCGTAGACCCCGGAGGGATCGACGAGGGTGACGTAGCCCAGCCGGACGGTGGGCTGGTCGAACTCGGGGTTCCCGCCCGCGCCCACGGTGTGCACCTCCTCGCCGAGCTCGACCAGGAAGTCCTCGGCGAGCCCGGACTCGTCCAGCGTGATGATCCGCAGCTGGGTGAGCCCGTCGCTGCGCTGGCTGAGCACCAGGTGACCCGAGAACGCGTCGACGTCCTCGAGCCGGACCGCCGGGTCGTGGGGGAGCAGCGGCTCCCACTGGTCGGGGGAGGTGGCGTCGACGGGAGCGCTGGCGAGGGCGTAGTTCTCGGCGTCCTCGTTGTGCAGGACGAGCAGCCGGTCCTCGCCGGCGATCACGGCGTGCTCGACGGAGTACTCCACCCCGTCGCGCCGCGGGGCGACCACACGGAACTCGCCGGTCGGGTCGTCGGCGTCCAGGACGGCGTACTCCGAGGTCGTCCGGGACCCTGAGGCGCGGACGATGAAGCGGTCGCTGCGGGTCCGTCCGATGCCGGTCCAGAACCGCTCGTCGGTCTCGTGGAAGACGACCGCGTCGTCTCCGACAGGTGTCCCCAGCACGTGCCGCCACACCTTGTCGGGGCGCCAGGCGTCGTCCGGCGTCGTGTAGAACAGCGTGGTGCCCCGTCGGTCCCAGGTGCCGCCGCCCATGGTGTCGGGCACCTCGTCCGGCAGCAGCTGACCGGTGCGCAGGTCCAGCACCCGCAGCAGGTAGCGCTCGTTGCCGACCACGTCGGTGCTGTAGGCCAGCAGGTTGCCATCGGGGCTCACCGAGACCCCGCCGAGGGAGAAGAACTCGTGGCCCTCGGCGAGCACGTCGGCGTCGAGCAGCACCTGCTCGCCCGGGACCGCGACGTCGGCGTCCAGGGCCGGCGGGGTCCAGTCGTCGGGTCCCCGGGCGGGGCAGCGGCAGCTCGCGCCGTACTGCTTGTCCTGGTGGGAGCGGCCGTAGTACCACCAGGCACCGATCCGGTAGGGCACCGACAGGTCGGTCTCCTTGGTCCGGGTGCGGATCTCCTCGAAGATCTCGCCGCGCAGTCCGTCGAGGTGGGCGGTGCGCGCCTCGGTGTAGGCGTTCTCCGCCTCGAGGTAGGCGAGGGTGTCGGGGGACTCGGGGTCGCGCAGCCACTCGTACTCGTCGACGAAGGTGTCGCCGTGATGGGTGCGCTCGAAGGGCACCTGCTTGGCCACCGGAGGAGCGAGCGGCTGGGTCGATGGCTGGGTCGCTGGCTGGGACACGGTCTGGGCGGCTGCGTCGGGCATGCCCGGAGCCTACGGGGAGGCGGTGGGCGCGGCTCCGAGGACCAGGTCGGGGTCGTCGACCCAGAAGGTGCGGACCGGCCCGGGTGGCGTGTCCGCGGTCTCGAAGCGCACGGTCACCCGCCCGAGTCCCGAGCCCCAGACCCAGCCGGGTCCGTGGACCGCGTGCACGACGTCCATCCCCGGGGCCCACTGCCGTTTGCGGGTGATCGCCTCCAGCGCCTGTAGTGCCTCGTGGTCGGCGGAGACGTCGGCACCCGGACCGCCGCCGCTGTCGTCGGCCGCGGCCCTGTCGTCGGGCCCGGTCCCCTGGTCGTCGTAGTCCTCGAAGAGGTCCTCCTGGATCCAGTCGGCGAGGCCGGAGACACCGACTCCCAGCAGGCGTACGCCGCCGGAGGTGTCGAGGTCGGCGAGCAGCGCCCGGGCGAGCCGGGACACCACGCGGGTGCTGTCGGTCGGCGCCGGCAGCGTGCTCGAGCGGGTGTGCGTGGTGAAGTCGTGCAGCCGGACCTTCAGGGTCACGGTGCGACCCGACATCCGGGCCGTCCGCAGCCGTTCGGTGACCTGGACCGCCTGGCGGGCGACCAGTCCCTCGAGGAGACGCCTGTCGACGAGGTCGGTGTCGTAGGTGCCCTCGACGCTGATCGACTTGGCCTCACGCTCCGCCACCACGGGACGGTCGTCGTCGGCCCGGGCCAGCCGGTGCAGAAGGGTGCCGTGGGCCTGTCCGACGAGGCGGACCAGCTCTTCGGCCGAGACCCCCTCGAGCTCACCGACGGTGTGCACCCCGACGCGCCTCAGCCGCTCCGCGGTGGCCGGCCCGACCCCCGGGATCACACTGACGCTCATCGGCCGCAGCAGGTCCTGCTCGGTGCCCGGAGCCACCACGACCAGACCATCGGGCTTGTCCAGGTCGCTGGCGATCTTGGCGACCAGCTTGGAGGACGCGATGCCGACCGACCCGCACAGGCCGCCGGTCACCTCGCGGACTGCGTCCTTGAGCCTCCGGGCGACCTCCGTGACGCCCGCGACCGACACGTCCTCGACGTCGGCCGCGGCCAGGTCGACGAAGGCCTCGTCCAAGGACAACGGCTCGACGAGCGGGGACAGCTCGCGCAGCAGGGCCATCACCAGACGGCTGCTCTCCCGGTAGGCGTCGAAGCGCCCGGTCAGGTAGGCGGCGTGCGGGCAGCGGGCCCGCGCCTCCCGGGTGGACATCGCCGACCGCACCCCGAAGACCCGGGCCTCGTAGGACGCGGTGGCCACCACGCCGCGACCCCCGACCCCCCCGACCACGACGGGCCTGCCGCGCAGGGACGGCTTGTCGCGCTGCTCCACCGCCGCGAAGAACGCATCCAGGTCCACGTGGAGGATGGTCGGGTCGGCACGCACCTGCTCATTGTCGACCACAGCGCCGCCCGACCACGGACCGTCCCCAGGCACGGCTGTGCCCGGCCTGTCCACAGCCCTGCGACAGGGGGCCTGCGTGGATCGCGGACCGACGTCAGGGTCGCTCCATGAGCGAACCCGTGACCGACCGCCGGACCGTCCGCGCCAGCGGCCCCGACGACCTGCTGGCGCTGGTGCCCGGCCTGATCGGCTTCCACCCCGAGGACTCCGTGGTCATGCTGACGGTGGGCGGTGCCCGCCAGCCGGTGCACGCCCGGGTCGACCTCCCGGATCTCGACGAGATCGACCACCTCGCGGAGCACCTCGCCGACGTGGCCGTGCGCAGTGGAGTGGCCAGCGTCGTGGTGGTGGCCTACACCGACGACGACACGCTGGCCTCCCTGGTCGTCGACTCCCTCGACGAGGCGATGCTGGCCCGTGACGTCGAGCTGGTGTGCGCTGTGCGTGCCGACGGCCGCCGCTGGTGGCTCGTCGGCGCGCGACCGGACACGCCCGGCACGACATACGACGTGCGCTCGCACCCGCTGATGGCACAGGCGGTGCTCGAGGGGACCGTGGTCCTCGGCAGCCGGGAGGAGCTCGTCGCGTCCCTGGTGGGCGACCCCGAGGAGACCGAGGAGATCGCGGAGCGCGCCGAGGCGGAGGTGGCTCGCCTCGCCACGGCGTGGGTCGAGGCCGGCGAGCCCGGTCGACGCGAGCACCACCTCGAGGTCGAGGTGGGCTGGGTGGTACGCCGGGTCGAGCGCTTCCTCGCGGACGGTCTGCGTCTCGAGGCCGGCGACGTGGCGCGGCTGCTGGTGCTGATGGCGGTCTCGGTCACCCTGCGGGACCTCGCCTCGGCGCAGATGACCCCCATGGACGCCGGCCGGCACGTCGACCTGTGGCGCGACCTCGCCCGGCGCTCCCCTCAGCACCTGCGCGGGGCCCCGGCGGCGCTGCTGGCCTTCGCGGCCTGGATGTCCGGCCACGGAGCCCTCGCGTGGTGCGCCGTGGAGTGCGCGGAGGAGGCGGACCCGGGCAACCGACTGGCCGGGCTGGTCGCCCGGGCGCTCGAGGGGGCGGTGCCGCCCTCGGCGTGGCGCCCGGCGGGTCCCGGCTCCGCGCCCCTGGCGGACGCCTGAGGAGCCCGCGCCGGTCTAGGCTGCCGCCCATGGGCGAAGAGGTGGCACAGCAGGAGTTCACACGGGCGGACCGCACCCGATACCGGGAGAAGGTGCGTCGCTGCCTGGATGTCTTCGCACGGATGCTGCGGGAGTCCCGCTTCGACGCCGACGCGCCGATGACCGGGCTCGAGATCGAGCTCAACCTCATCGACGAGCTGGGCGACCCGGCGCTGAAGAGCACCGAGGTGATCGAGGCGATCGCCGACCCGGACTTCCAGACCGAGCTGGGGCAGTTCAACCTGGAGATCAACGTCGCCCCCAAGCAGCTCAAGGACCGCGGGTTCACCGAGTTCGAGGACGGCGTGCGCGCGAGCCTGAACCACGCCGAGTCCAAGGCCGCCAAGGTCGGTGCCCACCTGGTGATGATCGGCATCCTCCCCACGCTGTCCGCGGGGCACATGAGTCCGGCCTCGCTCACCCCGAACCCCCGCTACAAGCTGCTCAGCGACCAGATCCTCGCGGCCCGGGGTGAGGACATCGTGATCGACATCTCCGGTCCCGAGCGGCTCGCCACCACGACCGACTCGATCGTCCCGGAGGCGGCCTGCACCAGCACCCAGCTGCACACCCAGGTGAGCCCGGAGGACTTCCCGGCCTACTGGAACGCGTCCCAGGCGATCGCCGGCGTCCAGCTCGCGCTCGGCGCGAACTCGCCGTTCCTGCTCGGCAGGGAGCTGTGGCGCGAGACCCGGGTGCCTTTGTTCGAGCAGGCCACCGACACCCGCGGCGAGGAGCTCAAGGCGCAGGGCGTCCGGCCGCGGGTCTGGTTCGGCGAACGCTGGATCACCTCGATCTTCGACCTCTTCGAGGAGAACGTCCGCTACTTCCCGGCGCTGCTGCCGGT
>JBDTXF010000178.1:0-6521 GCA_040006355.1 Nocardioidaceae bacterium
GGCCCGAGGACCCGCGCGGCGCCGCCGACGAGCAGCACCGTGTAGGCGAAGAACGTGGTGTCGGTGGCGAAGAAGGACGGGTTGATCGCCGAGTGCTGGATCGCCGACATGATGCCGGCCAGCCCACCGATCAGGCCGCCGATCATGAGCGACTGCATCTTGTAGGCGTAGACGTTCTTGCCGAGGCTGCGGACGGCATCCTCGTCCTCGCGGATGCCCTTGAGCACGCGTCCCCAGGGACTGCGCATCAGTGCCCAGACCATCAGGCAGCACAGCGCGGCCAGCGCCCAGCACACGAGCAGGACCCAGAAGTCGTAGGGGCGCCAGGTGACGACCCCCGGGATGCCCACCCGCCCGGTGAAGGGGTTGAGCTTGGCGAAGCTGTCATTGAACCCCTGGAGGCCGTCCTGACCACCGAAGTACTTCAGCAGCGTCACCGACCCGATCGTCTGCCGGATGATCTCGGCGGCGGCGATGGTGACGATCGCCAGGTAGTCGGCCCGCAGCCGAAGGGTCGGCACACCGAGCAAGAGCGCCAGGACAGCGGCGGCGACGAGCCCGACCAGGCAGCCGAGCCAGAAGCTCAGGCCCCAGGTCGCCACGAAGGAGGAGACCGCATAGCCACCGACCGCCATGAAGCCGGCCTGGCCGAAGTTGAGCAGCCCGGTGTAGCCGAAGTGCACGTTGAGGCCGATGGCCGCCAGGCAGTACACCGCCGCTACCGGACCGAGACCCTGCTGGAGGGCCTGGCTGAAGATGGCGTGCCAGTCCATGTCTGCTCCTAACCGACTCGTTGGGACTTGCCGAGCAGGCCCTGGGGCCTGATCAGCAGGACGACGATGAGGACGACGAGGGCGCCGACGAACTTGAGCTCGGCCGGGATGACCAGCGTCGAGACCTCGACGAACAGGCCGATCACGAGGGCGCCGAGGATCGCCCCCCAGGCGGTGCCGAGCCCGCCGAGGACGGTCGCCGCGAAGATCAGGAGCAGGATCTTGAAGCCCAGCTGGAAGTCGAAGCCCTGGGTCATGCCGAGCAGCACGCCGGACAGGCCGGCAAGCATCGCCCCGACGACCCACACCACGTTGATCACCCGGTCCACGTTGATGCCGGTGGCCGAGGCGAGCGCGGTGTTGTCGGCGACCGCACGGGTCGCCTTCCCGAGCCTGGTGCGCTGCAGGGCGACAACCACGGCGACCAGGACGACGGTCGAGAACAGCACGACGAAGATGTCCTTGGGGGTGACCAGGACCGGACCCCAGTGGTAGGGCTTCGGGCTGGAGAACTGGGAGTACTGGTGGGCGCCGGCACCCGCGAAGTACTGGTAGACGTTGCGCAGCAGGATCGAGAGCCCGATGCTGACCACCATCATGGCGACCAGCCCGGTGCCGCGTCGACGCAGCGGGCCCCAGAGCGCCTTGTCGTTGAGCCAGCCGAAGCCCGCGGAGAGGATGGTCGCGACGATGATCGCCACCGCGATCGTGACGTTGGTGCCGAAGATCTTGATCTCCCCGGGCAGCGCGTCCACACCGTAGGCTGCCAGCGCCCCGAAGGTGACCAGCTCGCCGTGCGCGAAGTTCGTCAGGCCGGTCGTGCCGAAGATCATCGACAGACCGAGCGCCGCCATCGCGAGCAGCAGGGCGAAGACCAGACCACCGACCGCCAGCTGCAGGGCCTGGACCGCAGTGCTGGTGTCAGCAGCCGCCGCCCGGCCGATCGGGAAGGTGACGAAGATGTCGGAGTCGAGCTTGGGGGTGAGCTTGAGCGAGACCTGCTTGGGGTTGTTGAGCTTGGTGCCCTTGGGCAGTGACGTGGTGTCGATCTTGACGGTGTAGGTCTTGCCGAGGGCGTCGATCGACTTGCCCGGCAGCGCGATGTCGAAGACGCCGGAGGCGTTGCTGGTGCCGGAGCCGATCGCCTTGCCGCTGTCGTCGTCGACGGCGATCTTCACCTCGGCCACCGGCGTCGGAGGCTTCTTGCGGAGGTCGCTGAGACAGCCCTGGATGTGGATGGTGTCGTCGTTGCGGTCGGCCGGTCGCACGCACGCCGGGGACGTCGCGGCGGCCGGCACCGGTGCTGCCGAGGCCGCGCTGCTGCCGATGGTCAGGAGCGCGCAGACCACCGCGCCGAGCACCGAGATGATCACGGCGGAGGTGCTTCTGGGGCGGGCGTGCATGGGACTCCTGTCGCCTCGTCTTCGGCTCGTCTGACGGAGGACTATAGCGACTCGTGATTCCCGCGTGTTTCCACGACCGCACCACCCGCCCTGCTCCCCATCCCCGCGCCACCCTAGGACCAACCCGCCGCCAACGGGGAAGTTGGTGGCAACGAATGCACAACGAGTGCGGCACCCGGCCGGCGCCGTACGACGGGCCGGTGCGGTTCAGGGGCCCTCTGGTGGGCTGCCCAGGGTGGTGTCTCGGGAGCTGCCCCGGGTCAACGCAGCCCCGCGACCACGGCGGTGAGCAGCGGTGCCACGACCAGGCCCGGGAGCAGGTCGCCGACCGCGACCTGCCTGATCCGGAGCAGGCGCAGGGCCACCCCGACCAGCATCAGGCCACCGGTCGCGGTCAGCGCGGCGATCTCCGCAGCGGGCAGGATGCCGCCGAGGACCGCCCCCAGCGCGGTCAGCGAGCCCTGCACCACGAACAGCGCCACCGCGCTCGCGGCGACGCCCCAGCCCAGCGAGGCCGCGAAGGCGATCGCTGCGAAGCCGTCGAGGGCCGACTTGAGGAACAGCTGGTCGGCCCCGTTGCCCAGACCGTCGTTGATCGAGCCGAGCACCGTGAGGGGACCGACGCAGAACACCAGCGACGCCGTCACGAACCCCTCGATGAAGCGGTCCCGGTCCCCGGCCGGCGCCGGGTCCACGGCGCCGGACCGCGCCGTACGGCGACGCGTCCGCCGCCGCAGCCGCTCCTGCAGCCACCCGCCGAAGGCCTCGAGCCGCTGCTCGAGGCCGAGCACCGAGCCCACGATGCCGCCGATGACGAGCGACCCGAGCACGATCAGCACCGGGGCGCTCCCCCCGACCGCCCGCGACCAGTCCGGGTCGTCGACGCTGCTCGCCGCCGAGGCGGCGATGAGCAGGGTGACCAGACCGAGGGCGTCGGTGACCAGGTCGCGGGTGCGCTGGTGCAGCCGGTGCCCCACGAGGACGCCGATGGCGCTGCCGAGCAGCACGGTCGCCATGTTCACGGCGGTCCCGATGCCTGGGAACACGGTCCTCCTCGCTCGGCCCGCATCGCCGGGGCCCGTCCACCGGTCGACGTCCCGGCTACCCAAGTCGCTCGCGGTAGGCGTAATCTCTCACCTCGGTCCGGCCAAGAGCTCTCGGGGGCGCCAGCCGCCGGTCCAGACCCCGGGTCCTCCGAGGTCTTCCGTGCCGGTCAGCCGGCTGAGGACAACCGGCTGAGGATGAGGGGTGCCCCGTGACCCGCAGCCCTGTGCAGGTGCGCGACGCGACGCCCGAGGACGCGGCCGCGCTGGTCGACGTCTGGGGGCCCGGGCGCAACGTCGGGAACGAGGCGGCGCTGCCGCCGGTGCTCGACGAGGCGCGGGCCTCGATGGCCCGGATCGCCGCCGACCCCGACCAGCGACTGCTCGTCGCGGCGATCGACGACAAGGTCGCCGGCGCGGTGCACCTGACCCGCGGGCAGCTCTCACCGATCCACGGTGACGCCGCGGTCTACGTCCTGCACCTCCAGGTGGTCGAGGAGGCCCGCCGGCACGGCGTGGGTCGCGCCCTGATGGCGGCCACCGTCACCTGGGCGGAGGAGAAGGACACCCCCCACGTGGTCGCCGCGGCGGCGATCGCCTCCCGCGACGCGAACCGCTTCATGGCCCGGCTCGGCCTGGGCCAGATCGCGGTGGTCCGCGGGGCCACCGTGAGCTCGCTGCGGGCCAAGCTCCCCGTGGAGACACCGGCGGCCGCGCGGGTCGGCTCGCGGAGCCATCGCAGCGTCGGTCAGGTGCTCGTGCAGCGCCGCTCCCTGAGGCGCTCGCAGGCCCGTCCGTCCTGACGCGTCCGTCCCGCGGCCCGGGGGTGCGCCCGACTAGGGTGAGCGTCGTGCCCGACCAGCCTGCAGCCACCCCACACGTCTCGACGGACCCACCTCGTCTGCTGCTGCTCGACGGCCACTCGCTTGCCTACCGTGCCTTCTTCGCGCTGCCCGTGGACAACTTCTCCACCAGCACCGGACAGCACACGAACGCCGTCTACGGCTTCACCTCCATGCTGATCAACGTGCTCCGCGACGAGCAGCCGACCCATGTCGGCGTCGCCTTCGACGTCTCGCGCCAGACGTTCCGCTCCGAGGAGTACACCGCCTACAAGGCCAACCGCTCCACGTCGCCCCAGGAGTTCAGCGGCCAGGTGTCGCTGATCAAGGAGGTCCTCGCGGCCCTGCGGATCGTCACCATCGAGAAGGACGGCTTCGAGGCCGACGACGTGATCGGCACCCTCACCACCCAGGCCCTCGCAGCGGGCTTCGAGGTGCTGGTCTGCACCGGCGACCGCGACTCGTTCCAGCTGGTCACGGACCGCTCGACGATCCTCTACCCCAGCCGTGGGGTGTCCGAGATGGCCCGGATGACCCCCGAGGCCGTCCAGGACAAGTACGGCGTGCCTCCGGCGCGCTACCCCGAGATAGCGGCCCTGGTGGGCGAGACCTCCGACAACCTGCCGGGGGTGCCGGGCGTGGGGCCCAAGACGGCCGCCAAGTGGATCAGCACCTACGACGGTCTCGACAACGTGATCACCCACGCCGACCAGATCAAGGGCAAGGCTGGGGACTCGTTCCGGGAGCACCTCGGAGACGTGATCAGGAACCGTCGGCTCAATGCCCTGGTCTGCGACCTGCCGCTGAGCGCGACCCCGACGGACCTGGTCGTGCAGCCCTGGGACCGCCAGGAGGTGCACACGCTCTTCGACAGCCTGGAGTTCCGGGTGCTGCGGGACCGGCTGTTCGCGACCCTGGAGTCCGAGGAGGAGATCGACGACAGCGGGTTCGCGCTCGACGGCGCCCGGCTCGAGCCCGGCGCCCTGGCCGGCTGGCTCGCCGAGCACGCGACCGGTGGCAGCCGGGTCGGGGTGCAGGTGCAGGGCGCCTGGCGGGCCGGCAGCGGCGAGGTGTTCGCGGTCGCGCTCGCCTCGGGAGACGGCTCCGCGGCGTGGCTCGACGTCGAGCAGATCGGTCCGGAGGACGACGCGGTCCTCGCCGCCTGGCTCGCGGACGCCTCGGTCCCCAAGGTGCTCCACGACGCCAAGGGCCCGATGCTGGCACTCGGAGCGCGTGGCTGGCAGCTGGCCGGGCTGGACCGCGACACCGCCCTGTCGGCCTACCTCGCACGCCCCGACCAACGCTCCTACGACCTCGCTGACCTCACCCTGCGCTACCTCAAGCGGGAGCTGAAGGCGGGGGAGAGCGAGGACCAGGGCCAGCTGACGCTCGAGGGGCTCGACGAGGACGCCGGGCAGGGGCTCGCGGACTCCGCGATGCTGCAGGCCCGCGCCGTGCTCGACCTCGCCGAGGCGCTCGACGACGAGCTCGAGGAGCGCGGCGGGACCCGGCTGCTCGCCGACGTCGAGCTGCCGCTGGTGCTGGTGCTCACCGAGATGGAGCGGGTCGGTGTCGCGGTCGACGTCGAGAGGCTGGAGGCCCTCGAGGCGCACTTCGCCGGAGAGGTGAAGCTCGCCGCCGACGAGGCGTTCGCGGTGATCGGCAAGGAGATCAACCTCGGTTCCCCCAAGCAGCTGCAGGTGGTGCTCTTCGACGAGCTCGGCATGCCCAAGACCAAGCGCACGAAGACCGGCTACACCACCGACGCCGACTCCCTCCAGGCGCTCTACGTCAAGACCGAGCACCCGTTCCTGCTCGCCCTGCTCCGGCACCGGGACGTCTCCCGGCTGCGGCAGACCGTCGAGGGCCTGCTCAAGACGGTGGCCTCCGACGGTCGCATCCACACGACCTTCAACCAGCTGATCGCGGCCACGGGACGGCTGTCCTCGACCGACCCGAACCTGCAGAACATCCCGGTCCGCACCGAGGAGGGCCGGCGCATCCGCGAGGCCTTCGTCGTCGGTCCCGGCCGCGAGTCGCTGCTCACCGCCGACTACAGCCAGATCGAGATGCGCATCATGGCGCACCTGTCCGAGGACGCGCTGCTGATCGAGGCGTTCAGGTCCGGCCGGGACTTCCACTCGGTGACGGCGTCGCGGGTGTTCGGTGTCGAGGCCGCCGCAGTGACCTCGGCGATGCGGGCCAAGATCAAGGCGATGAACTACGGGCTCGCCTACGGCCTGTCGGCCTACGGGCTCGGGCAGCAGCTCGGCATCGACCCGGCCGAGGCGCGCGGGCTGATGGATGAGTACTTCGAGACCTTCGGCGGCATCCGGGACTACCTCAGCGGCGTCGTCGACGAGGCTCGCCGGACGGGCTACACCGAGACCATTCTGGGCCGCCGGCGCTACCTCCCCGACCTGACCAGCGACAACCGCCAACGCCGCGAGATGGCCGAGC
>JBDTXF010000179.1:0-6517 GCA_040006355.1 Nocardioidaceae bacterium
GTTCGAGTCGGATTTCCTCGGCCGAAGGCGGGGCCTTTGGTGGGGGGGACTGTCGGGGCAGTGATGTCCAGCCCTCCCTGACCCGTTGCCTGGAGACTTCCGCCGTCCTGACCGGTGCTGGCGCACGGGGTCGGCGATGCCGGGTTGCCGCAGGTGAAATACAGGGTTACGCCAGCAGCGGTCATGCTCTCTTGTCCCGACATCGACCATGTGCCCGTGATTTCGT
Organism: Nocardioidaceae bacterium; assembly: GCA_040006355.1. GTDB lineage: Bacteria > Actinomycetota > Actinomycetes > Propionibacteriales > Nocardioidaceae > Nocardioides_B. The sequence goes on from JBDTXF010000179.1 coordinate 227, forward strand.
AGACGCCCGGCCGGAGGACACAACCCCTCGAGCCTGAGAAGGAGCCGTACCTCCCTGGCCCCTTGTCACACGGGCTGAAGGCGCTCCAGTTGTTCAGCGAGCCCGTCGGGACCAACGGTCGGGGAAGAAACGACAACGGATCCGCCATCTGGGGATAGCCGGTGATCGGCGTGGGGGAGTAATTGGGACCCGTTGCGTTGCCCTGGACGGAGATCTTCCCGCCATCGGCAGTCACCTCACCGTTGTTCTTCATATCCACGTTGCCGTTGAAATGCACGTCCGCGCCGTGCGCGATCACGTTGCCGTTCTGAACGGCATGGCTGCCCGCCCCGACAACACAGATCCCACACCGCACCTTGGACGCGTTGTCCACACCTGCCTCCGCCGCGGCCGACACCGAGAGCTGGTTGACGTTGAAGATCCCAGCGAGGCCGACTTGCACCTTGATCTGCGGCAGCCGGACGCGGAGCCGGGTGGGATTCGTGACGTTGTCCACTGATAGGCAGGGGCCGCCCTGAGGGACGTAGGCAACCGGTCTGCCCACGTCCACACAATTGGCCCAATCTGTGTCGGACAGCGTGGTTCCCATGTTGGTGGCGGCATATGCCTTGGCCGCTGCGACGGCGCGGCAGATGTCAGGGGTGCCTAAAGCAACGGCCGTGCACCCGACCGACGTGGCACCACCCGCGTACATGACATTCATCCCGGCCAGAGATGCGGCGTCGACTGCGTTCTGCGCCTGACGCCGCACCTCGCGACCGTGACCAAGGTCCACCACGATGGCCGCCATTCCGAACACCACGATCGACAGTATTGCCACCATGACCGCGACCGCGCCGGCCTCTCGGCGACGGCTCGAAGCCGGGAGTCTGATCATCATGTACACCCTGTCGGCCACGTGAGACCCGACGGGAGAGTCTCCGCGGAGGTCGTAACGGTGGGCGCGGGGGAGTCGACCTCGATCGACATGGAGGTGCTCGAGCTGATGGACTTCGGCAAGGGGATGAACCCGGTCAGATTCGTTGGCGCGATCACCACGCAGACCACCAGCTGATTACCTTTGACCCACGTACTGGGCAAGCGAACACTCACGTACGGGGCCCCGTTCAAGGCACCCACCGAAGCCTTGGTCATGCACATGAGCTTGGCTGTGTCGGTGCCCGAACAGGTCCCGAAATCCTCGACTACCGCTCGACGAGCGGCCTCTCGGGTGCCTTGACGCGCGTTGTTGGAGTCATTGAAAAGCAACCCGTAGTTGATGATGGCGAAGAGGAGGGCCGCGAGAATGGGCACGAGCAGCGCGAACTCCACGGCCGCCGCCCCTCGCGGGGTCCTTGACCGGGGTCGCCCCGCCGTGCGGGACTCCCCAGGCGCAGCTCGAAGCAGTCGCATGTCGACCTTCCTCCCGCCCCAAGGCTAGGCGGCCCCAGCGGCGACATGTCCGTTTCGGCGAAACCTCTGCAGAAGCACTGGACGGGTTTGCGGCTCGTGCGCAGGAACGAGGCGATCCTGTCTGCACGGTCACACCTCAATCACGGCACCGACAGGCAGGTGGTCGCTGGCCTGGGCGAGCAGGGCCAGGGGGACGTCCACGGCCCCGTGATGGGTCACCCGCACGTCGCCGCGGACCAGCAGGGCGTCGATCCGTGCCGCTGGACGCGTCGCCGGGAAGGTCGGCCACCGGGCCGAGCCGTGGTCGACGAAGCCGGCGTCCTGCAGCCGTCGCCAGCACGGCCCTCCAGCCGGCTCGTTGAGGTCGCCGCCCACGACCACCGGCCCGACCAGGCCGTCCGCGACGGCGAGCACCTCCTCGACCTCCTGCAGCCTCCGCTCCGGCGCGAGGCCGAGGTGGCAGGACGCCACCGCGATCGGTCCTCCCCCGACCCGCAGCTGAGCCGCCGCGATGCCCCTGCGAGGGCTCCAGCGCGGCTGCGGAAGCACCCGGCAGAGCACCGACTCCACCTCCACCTCCTCCCGCGCCAGCACCAGGTTCGACCCGGCGACCCGTCCCCCAGTGACGTAGCCCAGCTGTCAGTCGGCGGCGAGCCGGTCGCTGCGGCGCCGCCAGGTCAGCGGCGACTTCGGGCTCTCGTTGAGGAGCAGCACGTCCGGCGCCATCCGGCGTACGACGTCGCGGAGCTCGGCGTGAGCCCGCCCGCCCAGCCGGATGTTGTAGGTCGCGACCCGCAGGGACGTCACCGTGCGGGAGCGACCAGGTAGACCCAGGTGCCGGTGTGCTGGACGGCCGTCCAGTGCAGCTGGTGCTGCATCGCGTCCGACAGCGGCGACCCCGCCACCAGCACCGCGACGCCGGCCTGGCTGTCCCGCAGGAAGCCCTGCCAGCCAGGCGCCACCCGCACGAAGTCCTGCCATCGCTCGATGTAGCCGACCGGGTAGGCGTCGAGCATCCCGTCGATGAACGGGTCCAACCCTGGATACCTCCACTCGAGCCATGCTCCCGTGCTGTCCTCCACGGCGACCGCCGCACCGGAGGGCAGGGCGGCAAGGCGGCTGCCGAACGCGGCCGGGACCTGGGCCGGCTCGCTCGCCGTGCGCGGCACTGCCACCGCGAGGCCGACCAGCATCAGGACGGTCGCCAGGCCCACCACTCGGGCCTCGAGCCGGACGAGCGTCGCAACGCCGACCTCACTGAGTCCCAGCATCTGCTGAAGGGCGGCCGCCAGCAAGGGAGCCAGCAGCACCGCACTGCAGGCCACCATCCGGGCGACGAGGATCGCCCAGCCGGCGGCGAGGAGCAGCAGGAGCAACCTGGTCCACGGCACCCGGCCCTGCAGCGACCAGAGCACCACCACGACACCGATCATCGCGGCCACGACGAGGGCCGGGAACGCACGGAAGGACGTGGGCCCCCACTCCGCGATCAGTGAGGCCCGGCGCCCGACGGTCAGCTGGGACAGCAGCAGTCGGGGGCCGAGCGGGGTCAGGCAAGCCGCCACCACGCACAGCACCGGCACCGCGAACATGCGCACCGCGAGCCGGCGGTCGACCCTGCGGTCCAGGACCAGGCCGACACAGAAGACCGCGCTCACCACCACCCCCACGGTCCACATCCCGTGCGCGGTGGCCCAGACCCAGGTGAGCGGCACCAGCAGCCAGGGGACCCGCTGCGCGCGCTCTGCACGCAGCCAGGAGGAGATGACGACGAGCAGCATGAGCAGGGTGACGATCTGCGGCCGGGCCGACAGAGCGGGCGTCGTGGCGAGGATCGCCAGCCCGCTCGCCACGGCTGCCGGCAGCGGCACGCCCAGCCGGCGGCACACGGCGTAGGCACCCACCACGAGCGCGAGGTAGAGCGTCCCGAACAACCAGGCCACCCCGGGGAGCCCGAACCAGCGCTCGAACCCCGCGGCCAGCACCTCGGTCGACCACTGCGTCGGCACCCACGGCACGTCGCCGAACGACGACAGCTGCCCCGGGTGGCCCAGTGACCAGGACCCGAGCAGGCGCTCGCCGATGGCCAGATGGAACCAGGTGTCGCCGTTGCTCAAGGGGTCCGCAGCGTGGAGGACCACCCGGGCCATCACCGCCACCAGACCGACCAGGGACGCCACCGTGAGGATGCGGCTGGCCCCGGCCGTCTCCGCGGAGTCGACGGCGGCCGACGACTCCGGCGGCGACGCGGTCGCGATGCTGCGGTCGGTCCCGAGGGTCACGCCCCCAGTATCGGCACCTGGTCCGCCCTGCGTGGCGACATCGGCTGATCTGCCGGCAGCTCGGTCAGAGTCAGTTCACGGCCGGCGTGCCAGGTCGGCCGCCCCGATCATGCCCGCCGTGTTGCCGAGCAGCGCGACCCGCACTTCGAGCTCGGGACGATAGTGCCGGCCGGTCAGGTTGGCCTTGAAGTGTGCCCTGACCGGGTCCAGCAGCAGGTCCCCCGCGGCGGAGACACCACCGCCGATCACCACCACGGCGGGGTCCAGCACGGCGGCGAGGCTGGCGATGCCCTCACCGAGCCAGCGGCCGAGGGAGGCCAGCTGCTCACGGGCGAACTCGTCGCCGTCGCGCGCCGCCTCGGTGATCAGCGGACCCGTGATGGCATCCACCTCGCCGCCTGCCCGGTCCACCAGCGAGCGTGCGATCAAGGAACCCAGCCGGGCCTGCTCGCGGGTGTCACGGACCAGGGCGTTGCCGCTGGCGTACTGCTCCCAGCAGCCCCGGTTGCCGCACCCGCAGATGCGACCGTCCGGGACGACGCGCATGTGGCCGATCTCCGCTGCCACCCCGAAGGCGCCGCGGTGCAGCTCGCCGTTGACCACGATCCCGCCGCCGACCCCGGTGCCGACGGTCACCAGCAGGCTGTCCGAGACGTCCTCGCCGGCCCCGAACGTGAACTCTCCCCACGCCGCCGCGTTGGCGTCGTTCTCGATCACGACCGGCAGCCCGATCCGCTGCTCGAGGTCCCGGCGCAGCGGCTCGTCGCGCCAGGCCAGGTTGGGGGCGAAGAGGACCGTCGAGCGCAGGGAGTCCACGAACCCGGCCGCCCCGACACCGACCGCGGTGACGACGTGGTGCGCTCTCAGCTCGGCGACGAGGTCCTCGATGCTCTGCTCGATGGCATCGGTGTCGGTCGCCGGCGACTCACGCCGCGCCGTCTCCAGGATCGTGCCGCGCTCGTCCACCACGCCGCCCGCGATCTTGGTGCCACCGACGTCGATCCCGATTGTGAGGCCCATCAGTCGTCCTCCCACTCATCGTTGGTCAGGTCGATCTTCTCGACCGAGGATTCTCTGCGCCGAGTGCCCTCGTCGGGCACCGCGGTCGCCAGGACGCTCGTGACGGCCTGCATCAGCGACGAGGCTGCCGCGGACAGGTGCTGGCGCACCTCGGGTGTGGTGCCGAGCACCAAGGAGATCACCTGGCACACCGGACAGTAGCGACACGCCTCGCTCCTGGTCTGCTCCGCATGGTCGCCGCTGCCGTCCGTGGCCCAGCCCTGGAGGGCCGCGAGCAGCCTGGCGGCCTCCTCGCCGACGCTCCCGACGGTCTCGTCGCTCATGCCGGAGCCTCGAGGTCGGGGACCGCGGCCTGGAAGCGCACCTTCAGCGCGCCGTCGTCGATGCGCGCCCCCGTGATCGAGTGCCTGCTGAGCGCGGTCGGCATCGCGATCAGCCTGCGATAGGAACCTACGGTCACCACGAGCTCGTCTCCATGTCGCGCCAGGTCGATGTCGGACGTGGCCACAAACGGTAGTGCGATGCGCAACGTCGCGCCGGTGCGGGTGCGGGTGACGGTCATCGGTGGCTCACCCGTCGCCCGGGCGAGGGGGTCGTCCGCGGCGTACGCCTGGCGGGCGAAGTCCTGCAGGGCCTCGATCCCGACCGGCTCGGAGGCGCGGTAGGTCGAGCGCCAGACCGGCAGCCCGGTGAAGGACTGCTCGACCTCCGCGAGGACCGCGGCCTGGGCGGCGACCCAGGTCCGTCGCCAGTCATCGGCGTCCTCGGCGGGGAAGACCCGGTTCGCCACCACGCCGTCGACGCGGTAGCCGAACAGCGACAGCGTGGTCAGGGACCGGCGGGCCTCGGCCACCACGACCGTCTCGGGGGTGAGGACCAGCCGGATGCTGGCGTCGGCGCCGGTGAGCAGGGCGTGCACCTCCTCGAGGTCGCGGTGCAGCCGCTCGACCGCGTCGAAGACCGCGTCGTGTGGCATCGGCACCCCAGCGGCCCGCGCGAGGACCGGCCGCAGCGCCCGGACGATGCGGCGCTCGACGGGGAACACCCGGTCCATGTACCAGCCCAGGGCCTCCGGCAGCGCCAGCAGCCGCAGCGTCTCGGCGGTCGGGGCGCAGTCGACGACCACCACGTCCCAGTCGCCGGAGAGCACCTGGGTCCGCAGCTCGAGCAGGGCCAGCACCTCCTCCGCCCCCGGGATCACGGTGAGCTCCTCGGCGGTGATCGGGTCCACCCCGGCCGCCTCCAGCACGGTGAGCAGGTAGCCCTGGATCTCCAGCCACGACCGCTCGAAGCGCTGCTGGGCGTCGACCTGCTGCACGAAGAGCCGCTCTGCGACCGGGGTGGGCTCGGAGCCGATCGGGACCCCGAACGCGTCCGCGAGCGAGTGGGCGGCGTCCGTGGACAGCACCAGGGTCCGGAGACCCTCGGCGGCGGCCACGGCTGCTGTGCCGGCCGCCGCCGTGGTCTTGCCGACACCGCCCTTGCCGGTGAAGAGAATGATCCTCACGTGGTGGTCAGCCGAGTGACTCGACGCGCTTCTTGAGGCCCTTCAGCGCGGTGTCGATGATGACCTTCTCGGCCTTGCGCTTGAGCATCC
>JBDTXF010000180.1:0-6493 GCA_040006355.1 Nocardioidaceae bacterium
TGGGCATGGTTGGGGAGAGCGCGGTTCCGGGCGGGCATGCCCGGGTGCCGCGGGGGGATTTCGTGGGGGTGGGGACATGAGCACGGTTCTTGTTGTCGACGACGAGGAGAGGGTGCGGGCGCTGTTGGCCCGTTCCCTGTCGTCGGAGGGGCACACCGTCGTGACGGCGGCCGACGGCGCGGAGGCGATCGAGCGCCTCTCGCAGGGCGGCGTCGACCTGGTGCTGCTCGACGTGATGATGCCGGGGGTCAACGGCCTCCAGGTGCTGACGCTGATGGGGCAGCGTGACGACGCGACGCCGGTGATCGTGGTCTCCGCGGTCACGGACGTCTCGACCCGTGTCCAAGCCTTGGACCGGGGCGCTGTCGACGTGATGGCCAAGCCGTTCCACACGGCCGAGATGGTGGCCCGGGTCCGCCGGCACCTCGCCGACGAGCCGCGGAAGCGGACCAGCCAGCGCTATCTGGTCGCCGGTGGCATCACCCTCGACCTCGACCGCCGTCGAGCCCGCACCGCGGGCGGTGACGTCACGCTCACCGAGCGCGAGTTCACCCTGCTGGCACACCTGATGCGCCGGCGTGGCGAGGTCTGCCGGCGCGACGAGTTGCTCCACGACGTCTGGGGCCTCGGCTTCGACCCGGGCAGCAACGTCGTGGACGTCTGCCTCGGGAGGCTTCGGACCAAGCTCGTCGAGCCGCCGATCGAGACGATCCGCGGCGTCGGCTACTGCTTCTACGGACGCTGAGGTGACGCGGGACCGGCACCTCTTCGTGCCGTGGCTGGCCCTGGCGACGACCTGCTCGGCGCTGATGTGGGTGGTGCCGGGAGAGGAGACGATTCCCTACCACGTCGCCTGGATCGGCGTCGCGCTCGCCTACGGCTTCGACCCGTGGCCGTTGCGCCGCACCCTGTGGGCGGTGGCCTGCTACACGCTTCTCACCGGTGGTGTGCTCGTCGTCCGCGCCTACCAGGGCGTGATCGGCTGGGAGGAGACCTCGGAGATCCCGCTGATGTCCGTCCTGGTCCTGCTCAGCGTCTGGCACGTGCGGCGTCGTCAGCTGGCGATGGCCGAGCTCACCCGGATGGGGGAGCAGGACCGGCACCGGGCCGGACAGCGCGAGCGGCTCAGCCGCGTGACGTCGCACGAGATGAGGACTCCGCTCACCATCGCCGTCGGCTACGTCGACCTGCTGCTCGAGCGCAGGCTCGGAGACGACGTCGACGACGACCTCAGGGTCGTGGAGGACGAGCTGGGACGTCTGGGTCGCAGCGCCGAGCGGCTGCTGCGGATGATGGAGCTGCAGGCCGAGGCGGTGCGGACACCGGTCGACGTGAACGCGTTCCTCGAGCAGGTCGGTCGCCGTTGGACCCCGGTCGCGGAACGTCGCTGGGTGGTCGAGTCCTCCGTGGGCACCGTGGAGGCCTCCCTGGAGCGACTGCGCGCCTGTCTGGACACCCTGATCGAGAACGCCCTGCGCTACACCACCACCGGAGACCTCGTCCGGCTGGTCGGGTTCGAGCGGGACGGCGTCGCGTTCGTCGGGGTGGAGGACTCGGGGCCGGGTCTGGGTGAGCATCTCGTGGAGGCGATCAACCGTCAGGACTTCCAGACCACCCATCAGGTCACGGTGAGCGCGCCACCGGGGAGCGGCTCCCAGACCGGGCTCGGCCTCGGGCTGGTGCACGAGGTCGCCTCGATGCGCGGCGGCTGGGTGCTCGCCGGCCGGTCGGCCGAGGGCGGCGCCAGGCTGTTGATGGCGCTGCCCCTGAAGGTGTCCTTCAGCAGCCCCGACGTTCCAGCGTCCGAGCACCTCGACGAGATCAGCGTGCGCCTTCCCGCCGTCTCGGTCCCGGAGGTCGCGTCGTCGACGCGGCCGGTCCTGAGCACCCCGACGCAGGTGGGCGCAGGCAACGGCTCGCGCAGCTAGCGAACCCAGGAGCGGTGCGACGCCGCGGCCGACGACGCGGGGTCCGTCGAACCCGGAGCGCCGGCCGCTAGGCTGAGCGCGCTGATCTTCCCTCGGACGTGTGAGCCGCCTGCGGCTGAGCTCGTCCGGTCAGCACCCGGCTGCCGACGAGCGGTGGCGCCTGCGTGTCGGCCTCGTCGGCCAGGACCCCGAGGGAGAGCTGCCCTGTGTACCTCAAGAGCCTGACGCTGCGCGGCTTCAAGTCGTTCGCGTCCGCCACCACGCTGCAGCTCGAGCCCGGCATCACCTGCATCGTCGGCCCGAACGGCTCGGGCAAGTCCAACGTGGTCGACGCACTGGCGTGGGTGATGGGGGAGCAGGGTGCCAAGTCGTTGCGCGGCGGCAAGATGGAGGACGTGATCTTCGCCGGCACGTCCGGACGTCCACCGCTGGGCCGCGCCGAGGTCGCGCTGAGCATCGACAACTCCGACGGCGCCCTGCCGATCGACTACACCGAGGTCACGATCAGCCGGACGATGTTCCGCAACGGTGGATCGGAGTACGCCATCAACGGGTCGTCCTGCCGTCTGCTCGACGTCCAGGAGCTGCTCTCGGACTCCGGCATCGGACGCGAGATGCACGTCATCGTCGGGCAGGGCCAGCTCGACACCATCCTGCGGGCGACCCCCGAGGAACGGCGCGGCTTCATCGAGGAGGCCGCCGGCGTCCTCAAGCACCGCAAGCGCAAGGAGAAGGCGCTCCGCAAGCTGGACTCCACCGAGGGAAACCTGACCCGCATGCAGGACCTGCTCAGCGAGATCCGCCGCCAGCTCAAGCCGCTCGGCCGGCAGGCCGAGGTGGCCCGGCGGGCGGCAGTCGTGCAGGCCGACGCGCGGGACGCTCGCGCCCGGCTGCTCGCCGACGACCTCGTCACCGCGCGCACCGCGCTGGAGCAGGAGCTGGTCGACGAGACGATCCTGCTCGAGCGACGAACTCTGGTGGAGGCCGCCATCGAGGAGGCACGGGCGGCAGAGGCGGCGCTGGAGGCGGCGCTGCGTGAGGACCTGCCGGCGCTGGCCTCGGCGCAGGAGAGCTGGTTCGCGCTGTCCGGTCTGCGAGAGCGGCTGCGAGGGACTGCGGGGCTGGCCGCTGAGCGTCTGCGCAACGCCCGCGACGGCGAGGAGCCGGCGACGTCCTCGGGTCGCGACCCCGACGAGCTGGTGGCGGAGTCCGTCCGGGTCCGGGCTCAGGAGCAGGAGATCGGTGCCGAGGTGCAGCGCCACCGGGTGCTTCTGGACGCCGCGGTGACCTCGCGCCAGGGGCTCGAGCAGGCCCATCTCGAGGAGGAGCACAGGGTGGCGGGGCTGCTGCGCGCGGCGGCCGACCGGCGCGAGGGTCTGGCGCGGCTGCACGGGCAGGTCAACGCCCTCGACAGCCGCGCGGCCGCCGCGGACGAGGAGGTCGGGCGGCTCACTGACTCGCGGCAGAACGCGGTCGCGCGGGCGGAGCGTGCGCAGCGGGACTTCACCTCGCTGGAGTCGCGGGTGGCCGGGCTGGACGCCGGGGAGGAGGGTCTCGACGCCGAGCACGAGGGCGCCTCCTCGGCGCTGTCGGACGCCCTGGACCGCCTCGCCAAGACCCGCGAGGAGGCCCAGGGCGCCGACCGCGAGCGCGCCGCGCTGACCGCTCGCAAGGAGGCGCTCGAGCTCGGCCTCAACCGCAAGGACGGCGCGGGCGCGCTGCTCGCCGCCAGCGATCCGGTCTCCGGGCTGCTCGGCTCTGTCGCGGCGCTGCTCACCGTCCGCCCGGGCTTCGAGACCGCGGTGGCGGCGGCGCTCGCGTCGGCCGCCGACGCGGTGGCCGTGGATCACCTCGACTCCGCCCTCGGGGCCATCGCGCGGCTGAAGTCCGATGACCTCGGCCGGGCCGGCATCGTCCTGGGGGCTGCCCCGGTCGACGACGTGTCATGGCCCGGCCTGCCCGACGGGCTGGTCTATGCCGTCGACGCGGTCGAGTGTCCTGCGGTCCTGCGGGCCGCGCTTCGCAGGCTGCTGTTCAAGGTGGTCGTCGTCGACGACCTCGGTGCGGCCCGGCGCCTGGTGTCCGCGCTCCCGGACCTGACCGCAGTGAGCCGGGAAGGGGACCTGCTCGGAGCGCACCTCGCCTTCGGCGGCTCGACCTCCCAGCCGAGCCTGATCGAGGTGCAGGCCGCCGTCGACGAGGCCGGCCAGCGGCTCGGGGAGGCCACCTGCTCCTGCGAGCGGCTCGGGTTCGACCTGGCCCGGCTCGAGGAGGAGCGCTCCGCAGCGCAGGGCAGGGTCGACGTCGCCCTCGCGAAGCTGCACGAGTCGGACGCGACGCTGGCCGCGGTGGCCGAGGAGCTGGGACAGCTCGGCTCCCTCGCCCGGTCGGCCAAGGCAGAGGCGGAGCGGGCGGGCAGCGCCATCGCCACCGCGCAGGGGTCACGGGACCGCGACCTGGCCGGGCTCGCCGACCTCGAGGTGCGCCTGACCGCCGCCCAGGAGGCTCCCGACGAGGAGCCCGACACCGCCGAGCGCGAACGCCTGGCGGAGCAGGCGCGCGCCGCACGACAGTCCGAGATGGACGCGCGGCTGGCCCTGCGGACGGCCGAGGAGCTGGCCCGCGCGCTCGCCGGCCGCGCCGACGCGCTGCTGCGGCTCGCGCAGGCCGAGCGCGACAACCGGGCCAGGGCGGTCGCCCGCCGCGAGAGGCTGCTGCGTGAGGCACGGGTGGCGGAGGCGGTCGGCCACGGGGTCGCGGTGGTCCTGGAGCGCCTCGAGGGGTCCGTCACGTTAGCGGCCGACGAGCGCAGCCGCGTCGAGCACGCCCGTCGTGGTCGGGAGGAGGACCTGATGGCGGCCCGGGCGAGGGTGCGTGGCCTCGGCGTCGAGCACGACGAGCTGGTCGGGACCGTGCACCGGGACGAGATGGCCCGGACCCAGCAGAGAATGCGCATCGAGCAGCTCGAGGAGCGCGCCCTCGAGGAGCTCGGGCTCGACCTGGAGACCCTGGTGGAGGAGTTCGGTCCGGACCGGCTGGTCCCTCCGGTGATGAGCGCGGAGCAGGTCGCGAGCGGGGACGAGGCGCCGGCGGCCGTGACCTTCGTGCGGGAGGAGCAGCAGAAGCGGCTGCGGTCCGCGGAGCGCGCCCTCTCGATGCTCGGCAGGGTGAACCCGCTGGCCCTCGAGGAGTTCTCGGCGCTCGAGGAGCGGCACCGGTTCCTGGGTGAGCAGCTCGAGGACCTGCGCAGGACCCGGCGCGACCTGCTCGACATCGTGCGAGAGGTCGACGAGCGGGTCGAGCAGGTGTTCACCGAGGCCTTCGAGGACGTCCGGCTCGCCTTCGAGGACGTCTTCACCCGACTCTTCCCCGGCGGCGAGGGTCGGCTCGTCCTGACCGACCCCGGCCAGATGCTCACCACCGGCATCGAGGTGGAGGCCCGGCCCCCGGGCAAGAAGATCAAGCGGCTCTCGCTGCTCTCCGGAGGAGAGCGGTCCCTGGTGGCCGTGGCGTTCCTCGTCGCACTCTTCAAGGCGCGTCCGTCGCCGTTCTACATCCTCGACGAGGTGGAGGCCGCTCTCGACGACACCAACCTGGGCCGGCTGCTGGAGATCTACGAGGAGCTGCGCGAGAACAGCCAGCTGCTGGTGATCACCCACCAGAAGCGGACCATGGAGGTCGGCGACGCGCTCTACGGCGTCAGCATGCGTGGCGACGGCGTCTCCACGGTGATCAGCCAGCGGCTCCGGGAGACGGCCGGGGTCTAGGACCAGGACAGGTGGTCCGCGCCGTGGTGACCTCGCTCACGCGCTGCGCCTGGACGCCTCGAGCAGGTCCGTCGTACGCCGGTGCGGGCTGGGTCGCGGACCTACCCTGGAAGGACGGCCGCCTCACGGCGGCACCGCAACCGCTCGGGAGTGTCCAGCTTGTTCTCCGTCTTGATCGCCATGCTCGTCATCGTCGCCCTGGCCGTGCTGGTCGTGGTCTACGTCGCCTATCCGCACCGCGGGGCCGAGGTTCCCAGTGCTCCCTGGGTCGGCGACGCCATGCGCAAGGGCGTGGCCCTGCTGCCCACGCTCGACAACCAGAGCGACGCGCAGAAGTACGACCGGCGGCCGCGGGAGAAGCTGCACCACTGAGTGCCGCCGCGTGCTGGCGTGCCGGCCCGTGTGATGGGATGACCGGGTGGCTGAGTACCTCTACCTGATCATCGGCATCGCCGTCCTGCTCGTCGGTGGCGTGGCCGGGCTGGTGACCTCCCGGATCCGGGGCCGGGGGCGCACCGCTGCACCCCAGGCGCCGACCCGGCCGCCGGTCGAGCCGGGGGTCGGCGACGACGCCGAGCCGCCGCGGGACACCGCAACGCGCACCATCGAGGACGCCGACCTCCCGGGCGGGTCGGACACCGCCACCGCCCTCGAGACCCCGGAGTCCACGGCCGGGCGCCTGGTGCGACTGCGCCAGCGCCTCGCGCGCTCGCAGAGCCCGCTGGGACGGGTCCTGCTCGCCCTGCTCACCGGCGACGTCGTCGACGAGGACACCTGGGAGGAGATCGAGGACACCCT
>JBDTXF010000181.1:0-6492 GCA_040006355.1 Nocardioidaceae bacterium
CCTTGCGCAGCCGGCAGAGCTAGAGCCGGAGGTCCTGGTACTTCTCGGTCTCCCCCGTCGGGCTGATCTCCCGCAACCAGGTCAGCGCCGACTGGCCCTCGGCGCCGACCCGGCGCGTCTGCACGTCTCAACCCCGCCGACCCGGCGGGGTTGAGACCTGCAGACGGGCCGGGTCGGCGGGGTTGCCGGCGGTTCCGGGGGACCCGCCCACTCGTGACCATCGGGAGTGAGAGGTCGAGCACGGCGCCGGACGCACCTGCGCGTGCCCCCGCACGGATCTCGCCGCCGTGCGCCGCGGCGACGTCGGCGACCAGGGCGAGACCGAGCCCGTAGTGCCGGCGGGACGCGTCCGACGACGGCTGCCGGGCGCTGGCGAAGCGCTCGAACAGCCGCGGCAGCACGTCGGCAGGGATGCCCGGGCCGTCGTCGCGCACCTCGAGGTGGGTCCGCCGTCCGACCACCCGCAGCACCACCTCCACCCGGGACGCAGCGTGGTCCAGCGCGTTGTCGACCAGTGCGGTCACCGCCCGACGCAGCGACGAGGGCACCCCCTCGACGATCACCGGGCGGGCCTCCACGGTGACGTCCAGGTCCAGGTCCAGGTCGATCGAGAGCTCCCGTGCCCTCGCCGTGCACGCGGCGACCACCCCCTCGGCGAGTGCCACCAGGTCGACGCGCACGCGGTCCGCCGAGGAGCCCGGGTCGGCCGCCACCAGCAGCTCCTCGAGGATCTCCGCCATCGCGGTGGTGTCCGCGACGACGGCGTCGGCGTCGGCCGCCGACGACGCGTCGCCGGTGCGGCGCAGGTGCCGCGCGAGCAGCTGGGTGCGGGTGCTGAGCAGGGTCAGCGGCGTGCGCAGCTCGTGGCTGGCGTCGGCGACGAACCGGTGCTGCAGAGCGACCGTCCGGGCCAGGGGCTGCACCGTACGCCGAGCCAGCCAGGCCGCGACCAGCCCGGCCAGCACCACCCCGACGCCGGTCGCCACGAGCAGCGCGCTGAGCAGCCGCTCGTGGGACTCCTCCCCCTCCTCGCGGTCCTGCACCACCTGGACGACGCGGCCGTCGACCTCGGCGGTGCGGACGACGTAGGCGCGGTCGTGGGCGTCGTCGTCCACGGAGTACTCGCGCGTCCTGCCGTCACGGCGTACGGCGGCCAGCGCGACGAGGTCCGGCAGCCCCGGGGGCAGGTGCGCAGAGACCCGCAGCCGCCCGTCGACGCCCTGGATCGCGATGCCCATTCCGGACGGGGCGTCGTCGGGCTCCCGCACCTGGACCACAGCCTCCCGCAGCAGGGTGGTGGCGGTCGAGCCGACCGCGCGGTCGTAGATCACGTAGAGGATCGAGCCGACGATCACCAGGATCGCCACCACCAGCAGGCCCGTCTGGACGCCCAGGATCCGCGACGTGGCGCGCAACGACCGCGGCTCGCTGCGCGACGGGCCGCGGCTCACGTGCCACCCAGCCGGTAGCCGTAGCCGCGCACGGTGGTCACCACCCGTCGTCCGAGCTTGCGGCGCAGGTAGTGGACGTAGGTCTCGACGACGCCCCCGTCCTCGGCGTTCTCGAAGACCGCGTCGAGCAGGTCAGCGCGGGAGAAGACCGAGCGCGGCGAGCGGGCGAGGGCCGCCAGCAGGTCGCACTCCCGCTCCGAGAGCGCCACCCGCTGCCCGTCGTCGAGGAGCACCGACCGGGCGTCCGCGTCGAGGGCGCCCCCCGGGACACGCAGGGCCGTGCCGCTGCCGCGCCGCCTCCGCAGCAGCGCGGTGAGCCGGGCCAGCAGCTCCTCGATGTCGAACGGCTTGCCGAGGTAGTCCTCCGCGCCGGCGTCGAGACCGTCGACGCGGTCCCGCGGGCTGCCGAGCGCGGAGAGCACCAGGGTCGGCACCTCACGGCCGCTGGCACGCAGCCGGGCGAGCAGGTCGAGCCCCTCGATGGCCGGCAGGCCACGGTCGAGCACCATCAGGTCGAAGGGGTCGGTCAGCCCGAGGTGCAGGCCGCGCTGGCCGTCGGCGGCGACCTCCACGACGTACCCCTCCGACTCGAGGAGGTCCCGCAGCATCGCCGCCAGACGGGGGTCGTCCTCCACCAGGAGCAGACGCAGGGGTCCGGCCACCGGGTCAGTGTAGGTCCGGCTACCTGCCCAGGGCCCCGGATCCCAGGGATGAGGATCCCGGGGCCGAAGACCCCTCGTCCGAGGATCCCTGGCCCGAGGATCCTTGGGCCGCGACCTTGGACCACGAGGCCTTCGCGCCGCTGTGACCGATCCGCGCGACCTGGACCATCGTGCCGGCGGCCGCGATGACCCCGAGCACGGTGGCGGCGATCAGCAGCCCCCGGCCGCCGAGGCCCTTGCCGCGATACAGGAAGACGAGCAGGGCTGCGACCACGACCAGGCCGATCATCCATGGCAGCAGGCCATCGGCGAGGTGCGAGTGCTCCTCGATCAGGGTGCTGTTCGGCAGCTCGTGCTGGAGGTTCTCCCCCGAGCTCGTCGAGAGGGGCACCAGGACGAGGCCGACGACCGAGATCGCCAGCGGTCCCCACCCGGCCCAGCGGCGGAAGCGGGGCCACAGCACCGCCAGCAGGACGGCCAGGGCGGCGGTGGGCACGATGACGACCGTGGCGTGGACGATCAGGGGGTGGAACGGGAGTCCGAAGACGGAACTGGGCACGGGGGTACCTCTCTGCGGGTGCGGGCAGGGCTCTCCCAGCCTGCGACCCGGGTCTGTGTGAATGCTGGGAGCCGCCACCCGGGGCCGTGCACCTGGGGTACAACTGGGACATGGACCCCGAGCCGATCCGCGTCTTCCTGCTCGACGACCACGAGGTCGTGCGCCGCGGGCTGCGTGACCTCCTCGAGAGCGAGGGCGACATCGAGGTCGTCGGCGAGTCCGGCTCCGCCGTGGAGGCGACCGCCCGTCTGCCGGCCATGCGGCCCGACGTGGCCGTCCTCGACGCCCGGCTGCCGGACGGCAGCGGCATCGACGTCTGCCGCGACGTCCGCTCGGTCGACCCGACCATCAAGGCCCTGATCCTGACCAGCTACGACGACGACGAGGCGCTGTTCGCGGCGATCCTGGCCGGCGCCGCCGGCTACCTCCTCAAGCAGATCACCGGCAACGACCTGCTCGACGGCGTACGCCGGGTGGCGGCCGGCCAGTCGTTGATCGACCCGATGCTCACGGCCCGGGTGCTCGAGCGGCTGCGCAACGGCCCCGCGGAGCACGACGAGCTCGCCACCCTGACCGAGCAGGAGCACAAGGTGCTGGTCCTGGTGGCCGAGGGGCTGACCAACCGCCAGATCGGCGAGCGGCTGTTCCTCGCCGAGAAGACCGTGAAGAACTACGTCTCGAGCATCCTGGCCAAGCTCGGCCTGGAGCGGCGGACCCAGGCGGCGGTGCTGGCCTCGAAGCTGCTCGGCTGAGCCCGGAAGCGCGGACGGGACCTTCGGCCCCTCAGGTCGTGCCGCACGGCCCTCCACGCGAGCGGCGTACCCGGCCAGAGTGAGGGTGTCAGCACAAGGGGCCGAGCGGGCCCGCCACAGGAGGAAACCACCATGACCACCGTCCACGGGCACCGCGACACCGGATCGGCTTCCGGGTCTGCCACGTCCAGCACCGCCACAGAGCAGGGACTCCTCGTCACCAGCACGCCGGCACGCCAGGCGCTGGCGGCGCTGCGGATCGTCTTCGGTCTCACCTACCTGTGGGCCTTCTTCGACAAGCTGCTCGCCCTCGGCTTCTCCACCGGCGCCATCACCGACAAGACCGGTGCCAAGACCGGGATCGACTTCTTCAGCAACGACGCCTGGATCCACGGCGGCAACCCGACGATGGGCTTCTTGAAGTTCGGGGCCAGCGGCCCCTTCAAGGGCTTCTACAACTCCATCGCCGGCGCCGGCTGGGTCAACGTCTTGTTCATGGCCGGTCTGCTCGCCATCGGCATCGCCCTGACCTTCGGGATCGCGATCCGCCTCGGTGCGATCGCCGGCTTCGTGATGTACCTGATGATGTGGAGCGTCGCCCTCTGGCCGGCCACCAACCCGGTGATCGACGACCACATCGCCGGCGCCGCCGTGATGGTCGTCCTCGGTCTCACCCTTGCCGGTGACACCTGGGGCCTGGGGAAGATGTGGTCCAAGATCCACCTGGTCCACCGTTACCCGGTCCTGCGGTGACAGAGCTTGCCAGCCTGAGCAGCATGGGTGGGGACACCTCGGCCGACGCCGAGGTGTCCTCGTCCGGTGAGACCCGGGCACCGGTCCCCTACGCACTGACCTCGACGGACGGACCGCTGGACCAGGACGAGCTCGCGCTCGTCGATGCCTGGTGGCGGGCCGCGAACTACCTCGCCGTGGGGCAGATCTACCTGATGGACAACCCCCTGCTGACCGAGCCGCTGCTGCCCGAGCACATCAAGCCCCGCCTGCTCGGCCACTTCGGCACCGTGCCGGGGCTCAACCTCGTGCACGTGCACGCCAACCGGCAGATCCTCGCCCGCGGTCTGTCCGCGGTGTTCCTCGCCGGGCCCGGCCACGGCGGCCCAGGACCCAACGCGTGCGCCTGGCTCGAGGGAACCTACTCCGAGCTCTACAGCCACGTCCCGCAGGACGCCGTCGGCATGCAGGCCTTCTTCCGGCAGTTCTCGTTCCCCGGCGGCGTCCCCAGCCACTGCGCCCCGGACACACCGGGGTCGCTGCACGAGGGCGGCGAGCTCGGCTACTCGCTGCTGCACGCCTACGGCGCAGTGCTCGACAACCCCGACCTGGTGGCGTTCTGCGTGGTCGGCGACGGCGAGGCCGAGACCGGACCGCTCGCCACCAGCTGGCACTGCAACACCTTCGTGGACCCGATCCGCGACGGTGCCGTGCTGCCGATCCTGCACCTCAACCAGTTCAAGATCGCCAACCCCACGCTTCTCGCCCGCATCCCCGAGGAGCAGCTGCTGGACCTGATGCGCGGCAACGGCTACGAGCCCTACATCGTCTCCGGCGACGACCCCGGCACCGTGCACCAGGCGATGGCCTCGGTGATGGACACCTGCCTCGATGAGATCGCCCGCATCCAGACCGAGGCCCGCACCGGCAGCACCGCACCGGTCGACCTCCGCTGGCCGATGATCGTGATGCGCACCCCCAAGGGGTGGACCTGTCCGCCGGTGGTCGACGGCCAGCAGGTCGAGGGCACCTTCCGGGCCCACCAGGTGCCGCTGCCCGCCGCGCGCACCGACGACGACCACCGACGCGTGCTCGAGCAGTGGATGCTGTCCTACCGCCCCCGCGAGCTCTTCGACGACCAGGGCCGTCCGGTGGCCGCACTCGCCGGGCTGGTGCCGTCCGGCGACGCCCGGATGAGCGCCAACCCGGTCGCCAACGGCGGCGCGGTGCTGCGCGACCTGGTGCTGCCGGACTGGCGCGAGCACGCGGTCGAGGTGCCCTCCCCCGGCAGCACGACGCACGCGGCCACCCGCGTGCTCGGTGGCTGGCTGCGCGAGGTGACCCGGCTCAACCCCGACAACTTCTTGACCTTCGCCCCCGACGAGCTGGCCAGCAACCGGCTCCAGGACATCCTCGAGGTGACCGGTCGCCGCTGGCAGGCCGAGGTCGGGCCGTACGACGAGCGCCTGGACCGCGAGGGACGCGTCATCGAGATCCTCTCGGAGCACATCTGCCAGGGGCTGCTCGAGGGCTACCTGCTGACCGGGCGGCACGGTCTGTTCACCTGCTACGAGGCGTTCATCCACATCATCGACTCGATGTTCAACCAGCACGCCAAGTGGCTGCAGGCCAGCGCGGACGTGCCGTGGCGGCGACCGATCGCGAGCCTGAACTACCTGCTGTCCTCGCACGTGTGGCGCCAGGACCACAACGGGTCCACGCACCAGGACCCGGGCTTCCTCGACGTGGTGATGAACAAGGACCCCTCGATCGTGCGGGTCTACCTGCCACCGGACGCGAACACCCTGCTGTCGACCTACGACCACTGCCTGCGCTCGCGGCACTACGTCAACGTCGTGGTGGCCGGCAAGCAGCCCCAGGCCGACTGGCTCGACACCGAGCAGGCCGCCCTGCACTGTGCGCGAGGCGCCGGCATCTGGGAGTGGGCCAGCAACGACCTCGACGGCGAGGGCGGCGCGCCCGACGTGGTGCTCGCGTGCGCGGGCGACGTGCCGACCGTGGAGACGCTCGCGGCGGTCACGATCCTGCGCGAGCGGCTGCCGGACCTGCGCGTGCGCGTGGTCAACGTGGTCGACCTGATGAGGCTGCTGCCGGAGTCGGAGCACCCGCACGGGATGCCCGACCGGGAGTACGACAACCTCTTCGGGGTGGACTGCCCGGTGATCTTCGCCTTCCACGGCTACCCGTGGCTGGTGCACCGGCTGACCTACCGCCGCAGCAACCACTCGCACCTGCACGTCCGCGGCTTCAAGGAGCGGGGCACGACCACCACGCCGTTCGACATGGTGATGCTCAACGACCTCGACCGCTACCAC
>JBDTXF010000182.1:0-6473 GCA_040006355.1 Nocardioidaceae bacterium
ACGGCAAGCTGACGCTGTGGTCGACCACCCAGGCGCCGCACGCCCACCGCACGCTCTACGCCATCGTCGCGGGCCTGCCCGAGCACAAGATCCGGGTGATCTCGCCCGACATCGGCGGCGGCTTCGGCAACAAGGTGCCGATCTACCCCGGCTACGTGTGCGCGATCGTCGCCTCGCTGATCCTCGCCAAGCCGGTGAAGTGGATGGAGGACCGCACCGAGAACCTCGTCAGCACGGGCTTCGCCCGCGACTACGTGATGCGCGGTGAGATCGCGGCGACCAAGGACGGCCGGATCCTGGCGATCCGGACCAACGTGCTCGCGGACCACGGGGCCTTCAACGGCGTCGCGTCCCCGGTGAAGTATCCCGCCGGATTCTTCGGCGTCTTCACCGGCAGCTACGACATCGAGGCCGCCTATGCGCACATGACCGCGGTCTACACCAACAAGGCGCCCGGAGGGGTGGCCTACGCCTGCTCGTTCCGGATCACCGAGGCGGTCTACCTCGTCGAGCGGATCGTGGACTGCCTGGCCCACGAGCTCGACATGGACCCCGTCGCGCTCCGCAAGAAGAACTTCATCCAGCCCGACCAGTTCCCCTACACCTCCAAGACCGGCTGGGTCTACGACTCGGGGGAGTACGACCGGGCGATGGACCTCGCGCTGGAGCTGTCGGGGTACGACGACCTGCGGCGCGAGCAGGCCGACAAGCGGGAGCGCGGCGAGCTGATGGGGATCGGGGTCGCGTTCTTCACCGAAGCGGTCGGCGCGGGACCTCGCAAGGACATGGACATCCTGGGTCTCGGGATGGCCGACGGCTGCGAGCTCCGGGTGCACCCGACCGGCAAGGCCGTCGTACGCCTGTCGGTGCAGAGCCAGGGGCAGGGGCACGAGACCACGTTCGCGCAGATCGTCGCCGAGGAGATCGGCATCCCGCCCGAGGACATCGACGTCGTGCACGGCGACACCGACAACACGCCGTTCGGGCTCGGCACCTACGGCAGCCGGTCGACCCCGGTGTCCGGCGCGGCGGCGGCCCTGGTGGCCCGCAAGGTCCGCGACAAGGCGCAGATCATCGCCTCGGGGATGCTCGAGGTCTCGGTCGCGGACCTCGAGTGGCAGAAGGGGTCCTTCCACGTGAAGGGCGACCCGGGCCGCTCGGTGACCATCCAGGACATCGCGATGAAGGCGCACGGCGCCGGCGACCTGCCGCCGGGGGTCGAGGGCGGTCTGGAGGCCCAGATCTGCTACAACCCGGAGAACCTCACCTACCCCTTCGGCGCCTACATCTGCGTCGTCGACATCGACCCTGGCACCGCCGTGGTCACGGTCCGCCGGTTCATCGCCGTCGACGACTGCGGCACCCGGATCAACCCGATGATCATCGAGGGGCAGGTGCACGGTGGCCTGACCGACGGCGTCGGGATGGCGCTGATGGAGATGATCTCCTTCGACGAGGAGGGCAACTGCCTGGCCGGGTCTCTGATGGACTACCTGATCCCGACGGCCCTCGAGGTCCCGCACTGGGAGACCGGCCACACCGTGACCCCGTCGCCGCACCACCCGATCGGTGCCAAGGGGGTCGGCGAGTCCGCCACCGTCGGCTCGCCGCCAGCGGTGGTGAACGCCGTCATCGATGCCCTGAAGCCCTACGGCGTGCGGCACGCCGACATGCCGCTCACCCCGTCGCGGGTGTGGGACGCCATGCAGGGCCGCTCGACGCCGCCGATCTGAGGAAGGACATCGTGACCACGCAGCTCTCCGACCGGATCGACCAGCTCACCCGCTCGCGGGTGCCGTTCGTGCAGGCGACGGTGGTGCGCGCCCAGCCGCCCAGCTCGGCACAGGCCGGGGACCGCGCGATCGTGCTCTCGGACGGCTCCATCGAGGGGTTCGTCGGCGGGCAGTGCGCCGCGGGGTCGGTGCGCACCGCGGCCCTCGGCGCGCTCGAGACGGGAGAGGGCCTGCTGCTGCGGGTCCTGCCGGACTCCGAGGACTCGTTCCCGGCCACCCCCGGTGCGACCATCGTGGTCAACCCGTGCCTGTCCGGAGGAGCGATGGAGATCTACCTCGAGCCGCTGCTGCCGTCCCCCGCGGTCTACCTCGTCGGGTCCTCGCCGACCGCCGAGGCGGTCGCCGGGCTGGCTCCTGCGCTGGGATTCGTCGTCGACCGGGCCAGCCAGGGCGCGGGGCCGGCGGGTGCGGTGGCGGCCATCGTCTCGAGCCACGGCGGCGACGAGGTCGCAGCGATCCGGGCGGCGCTGGACGCGGGCATCGGGTTCGTGGGGCTGGTCTGCAGCCGGACCCGCGGCGAGGCGCTGCTCGAGGAGCTCGACCTCCCGGAGTCCGACCTCCGCCGGGTCTTCACCCACGTCGGGCTCGACATCGGCGCCCGGACCGCTCCGGAGATCGCCCTGTCGATCATGGCGGCTCTGGTGCGCAGCATCCGCCTGGAGGGGCTGACCGCGGCACCTCGCTCCGACGCACCCGCTCGTCCGGTGCAGGCCGTGGACCCGGTCTGCGGGATGTCGGTCACGGTCGCCGCGGACACCCCACACGTGCTCCACGACGGGGTCGAGCACTGGTTCTGCAACCCGGGCTGCCGTGACGCGTTCGTGCTGGCGCACCCGGCGTGAGCCCTCCCGTGCCGGGCTTCGACAGCGCCGAGGACGTGCGCCACCGGTTCGACGAGCACGACTACCTCGCCGACCAGGGCACCTCGACCGCGGTGTTCCTAGCGATGCGGCTCGGCCTCCCGCTGCTGCTCGAGGGCGAGCCGGGGGTCGGCAAGACCGCTGCCGCGAAGGTGCTCGCCGCCACGCTCGGCGTACCCCTGATCCGGCTGCAGTGCTATGAGGGACTCTCGGCCGGCGAGGCGCTGTTCGACTGGAACTACCAGCGCCAGCTTCTTGCGATCCGGCTGGCCGAGTCCCAGCACGAGAAGCTCAGCGAGGCGGACCTGTTCAGCGAGGAGTTCCTGCTGGAGCGTCCGATCCTGCGCTGCGTGCGGTACGACGGCCCGCTGCCTCCCGTGCTGCTCATCGACGAGGTGGACCGGGCCGACGACGAGTTCGAGGCGCTGCTCCTGGAGTTCCTGGGGGAGGGGTCGGTGACGGTGCCCGAGCTCGGCACGTTCACCGCGTCGCGACCGCCGGTCGTGGTGCTCACCTCCAACCGCACCCGCGACCTGCACGACGCCCTGCGCCGCCGCTGCCTCTACCACTGGCTGGACTTCCCGAGCCCGGAGCGGGCCGTGGAGATCCTGCGGCGCACCGTGCCGCAGGCCGGGCTCCCGCTGATCGAGTCGGCCGCCCAGTTCGTCGGGCACGTGCGCGACCTCGACGTCGACAAGCCCCCCGGGATCGCGGAGGCGATCAACTGGGTCGCGGCGCTCTCGGTGCTGGGGGTGAGCGAGCTGATGTGCGACGACGTCGCCACCACGATCGGCACGCTCGCCAAGACCCCTGACGACCGCGACGTGGTGCTGCACGCGGCCTCGTCCTACGGCTTCGGCTGAGCGGCCGGGCACGGTGAGACCTCCCGCACCGCCGCTGCTGCGCTCGGTGGACCGGGCCTCGTTCGTGGTGGCGTTCGGACACCGGCTCCGTCGGGCGGGGGTGCCGGTGACGGCCCCGGCCCTGGCCGCGTTCACCGACGCCCTCGGGGTGAGCCCCCCGCATGAGGTGCGCGAGCTCTACTGGTCCGCACGGCTGACCATGGTCAACCGCGCCCGCGACCTGGACACGTTCGACGCGGTCTTCGCGGCGGTCTTCGACACCGCCGCGCTGCCGCTGGAGGGCCAGGCCGCCGGACCGTCAGGCGACGACGAGGTGCTCGCCTCGGTCGCGGCGGACGTCGGCGGCCAGGAGACCGGCGACGGGCTGCCGTGGCACACCCTCCCGCGCTCGGTGCTCGCCGAGGACGACGAGGGCATCGAGGGGCCGGCGCTGCCCGAGCTGCTGCCGAGCGCCGTCGAGGCCGTTGCCGACGTCCCGTTCGAGCGGCTGGACCCTGCCCAGTTGGCCCTCGTCGGCAGCTGGCTCGAGCAGTCCCGGCAGCGGTGGCCGACTCGTCGGAGCCGGCGTCGCCGAGTCCACCACGCCGGTCGTCGCATCGAGCTGCGGGAGACGATCGCGGCCTCCCGGCGCACGGCCTGGGAGCCGGTCGAGCTGAGCCGCTCGCGACCGGTGCGCCGGCCGCGGACGATCACGATGGTGGCAGACGTGAGCCGGTCCATGCAGCCCTACTCCGCCGCCTACCTGCACCTGATGCGAGCGCTGGCGCGGTCCAGGCGGGCGGAGGCGTTCGCGTTCTCCACGACACTGACCCGGGTCACTCCGGCGCTGCGGCACCACTCGGTCGAGGTCGCGGTCCGGGAGGCCTCAGAGCTGGTGGTCGACCGCTTCGGCGGCACGCACCTGGCCAGCAGCCTCGCTCAGCTGATCCGCTCCCGGCACGGCAGCTCCCTGCGCGGCGGCGTGCTGGTGGTCGCCTCCGACGGCTGGGACAGCGACGACCCCGAGCAGCTCGCCGGCGTGCTGGCGCGCGTGCGACGCCGGGTGCACCGGCTGGTCTGGCTCAACCCGCGTGCCGGGGCCGAGGGATTCCAGCCGTTGGTCGGTTCGATGGCCGCGGCCCTGCCGTTCTGCGACGACTTCCTGCCGGCCCACACGCTGCGCGCCATGACCGAGGCGCTCGACGCGATCCTCGAGCCGGGCGGGCGACCGTTGCGCTAGCTCCAGAGCGTGACGTGCACCGACGGCTTGAAGCGGCCGAGCCGCGCCCCGGCGCCGTGGACCATCGCCTGGGTGGCGCGCGGGGTCGTGATGAAGCGCAGCAGCTCAGCGGTCGCCGGTGGCTGGCTGTGCTGCGGCAGCGCGATCGCCGCCCATCGCCCGCTGGCCCGCAGGCCCGGGCCGTCCACGGTGGCCAACCGTCCCGCGGCGACGTCCGCAGAGACCGCGAAGCGCACCGCGAGGGTGATCCCGTCCCCGCGCTTGGTCTCCTCGAGCGCGGCGGCGTCACTCTGGAAGATCCGCTGCCTGCTCTCCGGGATGCCGAGCTGTCGCAGCATGCCCGGCACCACTCCGTCGTCCCCTGCCGCGGACGGTCCGAGCATCCACTCGTGCTCGCGCACCTGTCGAGCGGTGACGGTGCCGCGGGTCATCGGATGGTCCGGGCCGGCGACCGCAAGCACCTCGTAGTTGAGGAACTGCTTGTGCAGCAGGCCTTCCGGCATGCGCAGGGGCGCCGGTCCGATCGCTATGTCGACCGTGCGCCCGGCGAGCAGTGCGGGGAACTGTTTGCTGGGGCGGACGCTGAGCTCCACGTCGAGGTCGTTGGCCCGGCCGGCGAAGAGCTCGATCAGGCCCGGTGCCGCGTGTTCGGCGAACAGGCTGGAGGCCGCTATCCGCAGCAGCCGCCGGCCGTGCCCGGCCTGGCTGACCTCGCGCACGGTGCGGTCCTGAAGCCCTAGGATCTCCACCGCGCGGCTGGCCAGCCGCAGCCCCCCGGGGGTGAACGCCAGCCCGGAGGACGTGCGGGTGAACAGCTTGTCCTCGAGCTCGCGGCGCAGCTGGCCGACGTGCATCGAGACGGCCGACTCGCTGACGGCGAGCTCGTCGGCAGCCGCCTTCACCGACCCCAGCCGCACCACCGTCGCGAACGCCCTCAGCTGGGTCGGCGTCACGCCCGCACGATCCGGACCAGGCAGTCGTAGGCGGTGCGCGTCTGGTCGCCCCGGTGGGTGTGCACCCCGTCCGTCGACGCCAGCACCCGTTCGACCCGCTCGGCCCGCTCGACCTCGAAGCGCTCGCCGTACAGGTCCTCCAGCACATCGGCCGCGGTGAACAGCACCGCCGCGTCGGTCGGGCCGCCCGTGCCCTCGGTGAGGTTGCTGGTGTCGTGGGCGACGAGGAAGAAGGTCCCTCCGACGCGCAACGAGACGAACGCCCGTCGGACGGCGGTCCGCCGCTCGGCGGCACCCAGCTGGAGGTAGGCCAGCAGCGCCAGGTCGAAGGTCTGCTGCCCGGCGTCATAGGTCAGCACGTCGGCGCACACCCACTCGACCGGCAGGTCGTGCCCGTCGGGATGGGCTTCCTGGAGGGCCCGGCCCTTGTCGAGGCCGGCCTGCGCGAAGTCCACCGCAGTGACCTGCCAGCCGCGCTCGGCCAGCCACAGGGCGTTGCGACCCTCGCCGGCGGCGAGGTCCAGCGCCCGGCCCGGCCGCAGCGCCGCGAGCTCGCCGGCGACGAACTGGTTGGGGGAGCCGGACCACACCAGATCGGCCGCAGCGTAGCGATCGTCCCAGTCCCGTGCGTCCATGGGGCGAGGCTAGCCCGAGGCGGGCTGCCGCACCCGCGATCGGGTCAGTCGCTTGAGGCGACGTCACCGCTCTGCTGGGCGGCCACGGCGGCGTGGACATCGGCCATGTCGAGGCCCTTGACGGCGCCGATCAGGTCGTCGAGCGCCTGC
>JBDTXF010000183.1:0-6469 GCA_040006355.1 Nocardioidaceae bacterium
CTACGAGCTGCCGCCGGACGAGATGGCTGACATCGACCAGGTGCCGACCTCGCTCAACGCGGTCCTCGACAACCTCGAGAGGGATCACGCCTTCCTGCTCGAGGGAGGCGTGTTCACCGCCGACCTGATCGAGACCTGGATCGACTACAAGCGCACCATGGAGATCCTGCCGGTGCAGCTGCGGCCGCACCCGCACGAGTTCGAGCTGTACTACGACCTCTGAGCAGTGGTGGTCGACCCCTGTCGATCGTTGCCGTGGCTGACCAGCGCACACCTGGTCGAGGTCGCATGCGCAGACAACTGTCGCAGGGTCCTGCCCTGGACCACTGCGCACACCCGGTGGACGCTCGTCGTGCCGGTCCTCTAGCGCACGACCGCCGGCTTCCGGCCGTACACCGAGTCGTCGTTGATGTCAGACCGGCTCTGGTCGACGAGCAGGTAGACGGCGATGAGACTGACCACCGAGGTGCCCAGGATCGCGAACGCTATCGAGTAGCCGCTGCCGGTCTTCTCCAACAGGTACGTCGCCACCAGCGGCGCCGGCCCCCCCGCGAACACCGATGCCAGCTGGTAGCCCAGCCCGGCACCCGCGTAGCGCAGTGAGGTCGGGAACGACTCGGCGATCATCGCCGCCTGCGGTCCGTACTGCATCGCGTGCGGGATCAGAGCGATCAGCATCGCCAGGAACGTCAGCACCGCCACGCCGCTGTCGAGGGCTGCGAACAGGACGAACGCGTAGACGCCGGTCAGGGCCGAACCGATCATGTAGATCTTCTGCCGGCCGAGGGTGTCGGAGAGGTGGCCGAACAACGGCACTGCGATCACCTCGACCCCGGCCGCGGACAAGATGCCGGCCAAGGCGAACGTCTTGGTGTAGCCCTGCTCCTCGGTGAGGTAGGTCAGGGTGAACGTGGTGATCACGTAGAACGGTGCCTGCTCCGAGAAGCGGGCCAGCGCGCTGAGCAAGATCGGCCGCCAGTGGTCCCGGATCACCTCCATGGAGGGAAGGGCGCTGATCTTGTTCTCCCGCAGCCGCTTGGCGAACATCGGTGTCTCCAGGATCCGCACCCGGATGTACAGCCCGATCGCCAGGAGCACCAGGCTGAACAGGAACGGGATGCGCCAGCCCCACGACTGGAACTGGGCGTCGGTCAGGACGTTGCTCAGCAGGTACAGGAAGCCGGTCCCCAGGATCAGGCCGAAGGCGACCCCGAGCTGGGGCAGACTGGCCATGAAGCCGCGTCGCCTCTGGTCCCCCCACTCCATCGACATCAGGACAGAGCCGCCCCACTCGCCACCGACCGCCAGGCCCTGCACAAGTCGCAGGACCACCAGCAGGATCGGTGCCCAGAGGCCGATGTGATCGGTGCCGGGCAGCAGGCCGACCAGGGCGCTGCCGATCCCCATCATCAGGAGCGTGATGATCAGCGTCGCCTTCCGACCGATCCGGTCGCCGTAGTGGCCGAAGATGAATGCCCCGATCGGCCGTGCGGCGAACCCGATTGCATAGGTCGCGAACGACTCCAGGCGTCCGGCGTACTGCGACGAGGCGGGGAAGAAGAGCGCGGGAAAGACGAGTGCCGCGGCGGTGTTGTACAGAAAGAAGTCGTACCACTCGATGGTGGTGCCGATGGTGCTGGCCAGTCCTGCCTTCCGGACCTGACGCGCGTGTGCCGGCGTTCCTTCCGCCGGTGCTGCCGTCTCGGCTGATCCTGAATCGAGTGCCATGACTCTCCTCCCCGCGGTGCGTGCCGCAGTGTGGAACTCCTCAGAGCGGTCTCGGATGCGATGCCCGTCAGTGTGGCTACCCCGTCACAGGGGGTGAAAAACATCGGTCCCTCGAGCAGTGCCACCGGGGACGCCTGCTGAGGTGGTGCCCGCGGCCCTCTCCACTGCCGGTAGGCCGGTCACTGCGACGACCCGCCTCGACTCGGGCGCCTCGGCAGACGGACAGCGTGTCGTCATGTGGTCCACCCGCATCGACGGGTTGCCGACGGGGGAGAGAGAGCGCAGACTTGATTGAAAGCACAACCAGGAACGAGGACAGGACACGTCATGAGCGTTGGCAAGCTGACAGCACGGGTGCTGATCGGGGGCCTGTTCATCGGCCACGGCACGCAGAAGCTCAAAGGCTGGTTCGGCGGTCCGGGCCTGGCTGGCACGACCGGCATGATGCAGTCCCTGGACATGCACCCGGCCAGGCAGAACGCCCTGGCCGCCGGCATCACGGAGACCGCAGGCGGTGCGGCTCTCGCGCTGGGCCTCGCTACGCCCCTCGCGAGCGCCAGCCTGATCGGGACGATGATCACCGCGATCCGCAAGGTGCACCTGCCCAACGGCCCCTGGGCGGCCAACGGCGGCTGGGAGTACAACGCGGTGCTGATCGCCGCCCTCGCCGTGCTCGCCGAGCAGGGCCCGGGTCCGGTCTCGGTCGACAGGCTGCTGGGCAGCGAGCGCTCTGGTGTGGTGTGGGGGCTGGGCGCCGTCGCGCTCGGCGCGGCCGCCTCGACGCTCGCCATCGACCGCGGCCACCACTCGGCGCCGCCGGCCGCTCCTGCGGAGTCGCCCTACCCCGGCACCGCGGGCGACCCCGTCACCAGCGAGTAGGTCCCGAAGGCTCGGTCAGCAACGCTCCGGGGGCAGGGTGCCCACCCCGTCCCGCAGGGGCGCCCGTGGCCCGCGCAGCAGCGCCCTCAGCTCGACGAGCGGCGGGTCGAGCGTGCGCATCGGCAACGTCCAGAGCTGTGCGTACGGCGAGGGCATCCCCGAGGCCTCCTGGACGGACGCGTTGCCGTAGAGCACGGCGGCCGTGTCGCCGGGAGAGCGGCGTCGTGCAGCCAGGTGCCGGCGGTGTGGGGCGCGGCCACGGAAGGCCGCCCCGCTCAGGGTCAGCACGGCGAACCCGGTGGCGAGCACGCGGATGGAGGGTTCCCAGCCGGTCAGGAACGCCACCCGGTAGAGCGCGACCCGTCCGGGTGGCCGGTCCACGAAACAGCGCCCGTAGATGTTCGGGCCGCCGGCCCGCCATCCGCGGGCCACCAGCGGGTAGCCGGCCTCGTCGGAGAGCAGCGCGCTGTTTCAGAAGGGCAACCTGAGCCAGCACTGCGACGGCCATCCCACCAGTCCACCGCATCCACCTGGATCCGCTGTGGAAACGACTACTCAGGTCGCGATTGAGTACGTGACCGGATGTTCGTGACCCGCTCCGGCGACCAGGCTGGGCACATGAAGAATCCGATGAGCACGAACACCACTGCGTTCTACGCCCAGGCAGCCATCTCCTTCGCCGTCGCCATCTGCGCGGTGGTGCTGGGGATCTGCTACCTCCCGGTCGACCCGTGGGTGCGGGCCTTCCTGGCGCTGGGCAGCCTGTTCCTGGTCACCTCCTCCTTCACGCTCGCCAAGTGCGTGCGCGACGCCCAGGAGAGCTCCGGGATCACCAGCAGGCTGGACCAGGCACGGGTGGACAGGATCCTCGCCGAGCACGACCCGTTCCGCGAGGTGGTCTGAGGGCTCGCTCAGCGCCAGAACACGCGTTCGACCACCTGGCGGGCCAGACGGGTGACCCGCAGGTAGTCGTTGACGAGCTCGTCGGACTCACCGGGTCCGTAGCCACGGATGTGTGCGACAGCTGCCCGCTCCCGTATGTCGTGGGGCAGCGAGTCCGCGGGACGGCCCCGGACCTGGGTGACGGCGTTGCGCAGGCCACCCGCCGTCTGCCATGCCTCGGTGAGTGCCTCAGCGTCGCCCGGGTCGAGCAGGCCGGCCGCGACCGCCGCCTCGAGCGCCTCCAGCGTGCGGGTGGTGCGCAACCCCTCGACCGCACCTGCGTGCTGCATCTGGAGCAGCTGGATCGTCCACTCGACGTCGGCCAGCCCCCCGCGACCGAGCTTGAGGTGGGTGGCTGGGTCGGCCCCGCGGGGCAGCCGCTCGTCGTCGACCCGGGCCTTGATCCGGCGTACCTCCCGCACGGCGTCCTGGCTGATCCCACCGGCAGGGAATCGCAGCGGGTCGATCAGCTCGGTGAACCGACGCCGGAGGTCCACGTCGCCGACCACCGCACTCGCCCGCAACAGCGCCTGGATCTCCCACATCGCCGACCACGTCGCGTAGTAGCGGGCGTAGGACTCCAGCGTCCGCACCAGCGGTCCCTGCCTGCCCTCGGGACGCAGACCGGTGTCGATCGTGAGGGCGGGGTCCGTGCCGGGGAGTGCCAGCAGCCGCCGGAACTCCTCGGCGACGTCGCGGGCCGCCCGGGTGGCCGACTCGCCGGTCTCCCCGGGCAGCGGGTCGTGGACGAACATCACGTCCGCGTCGCTGCCGAAGCCCAGCTCGCCGCCGCCGTCGCCGCCCATCGCGACGATCGCCATCCGCGTCGGGAGCGGTCCCCGGCGCTCGGCCTCGATGGCGAGCTGCGCGGCGGTCAGCGCGCCCTCCAAGGTGGCATCCATCACGTCGGTCAGGGCGTAGCCGACACCGGCGACGTCGAGCAGCCCCAGCAGGTCTGCCGACGCGATCCGGAACAGCTCGCGCCGCCGGATGGCCCGCACGGCGGTGACGGCGTGGACCGGGTCGTCGTGACGACGCGCCGCTGCGGCCATCTCCTTCTGCAGTGCGGCCAGCCCCAGGGGCGTCAGGGCGTCGTCGGAGGCGAGCATCCGCACGCCTTCAGGGGCCCGCAGGAGCAGGTCGGTCGCGTAGCGGCTGGAGGCGAGCAGCATCGCCAGGCGCTGGGCGACCTGGCCCTCGTCGCGCAGGGTCTGGAGATACCAGTGCGTCGACCCCAGAGCCTCGGAGATCTTCCGGAAGCCGAGCAGGCCGGCGTCCGGGTTGGGCCCGTCGGCGAACCAGCCCAGCAGGGCCGGGAGCAGGGCACGCTGGATGCTGGCGGTGCGTGAGACCCCTGCGGTCAGCGCCTCCAGGTGCCGGAGTGCCGCGACCGGGTCCTCGTAGCCCAGCGCGGAGAGTCGCTGCTGCGCGGACTCGGGCGAGAGCCGGGCTCCGTCGGTGGGCAGTCTCGCCACCGCGGCCAGCAGCGGACGGTAGAAGAGCTTCTCGTGCAGCCGCCGGACCTCGCGACTGTGTCGGCGCCACGCCCGGTCGAGCTCCTGGACGGGGTCGCGCATCATGCCCAGGGAGCGCCCGAGCCGGCGCAGCGACGGCTCGTCCTCGGGCAGCACATGGGTGCGCGTCAGGCCGGCCAGCTGGATGCGGTGCTCGAGGGTGCGCAGGAAGCGGTAGGCGCCGTCGAGGGCGGCGCCGTCGTCGCGCCCCACGTAGCCCGCACGGGTGAGACGGGCCAGTGCCGACAGGGTGGTCGGCGCACGCACCGCCTCGTCGGCGCGCCCGTGCACCATCTGGAGCAGCTGGACCGCGAACTCCACGTCGCGCAGGCCCCCCGCGCCCAGCTTGATCTGCCGGGTCGCGTGCGCGGCGGGGATGTGCTCGAGCACCCGGCGGCGCATCTTCTGCACGTCGGTGACGAAGCCCTCGCGCTGGGAGGCGGACCAGACCATCGGGGCGATGCGGGCGGCGTAGGCGTGCCCGAGCGCCAGGTCCCCGGCTACCGGTCGGGCCTTGAGCAGCGCCTGGAACTCCCAGGTCTTGGCCCACCTCTGGTAGTAGCCCTCGTGGCTCGCCAGGGTGCGGACCAGCGGGCCCGAGCGGCCCTCGGGGCGGAGCGAGGCGTCGACCGGCCAGATGGTCCCCTCGGCGGTGTGGTCCGAGCAGATCCGCATCAGGTGGGAGGCCAGCGCGGTGGCGGTGCGCAGGGCCGGCTGCTCCTCGAACCCGTCCGCGGCCTCGGCGACGAAGATCACGTCGACGTCGCTGACGTAGTTGAGCTCGTGGCCGCCGCACTTCCCCATCGCCACGACGGCCAGCCGGGCTCCGGCGGCCGCCGCCCCGACCCGGGCCCGGGCCAGGGCGAGCGCGGCGTCGAGGGTGCCGGCGGCGAGGTCCGAGAGCTCCGCGGCGACGTCGTCGACGCCCACGTCGTGGGACAGGTCGCGGGCCGCGAGCCGCAGCAGCAGCCGCCGGTAGCCCACCCGCAAGGCGTCCACCCCGGTCGAGTCGTCCGTGGTGGCGACCGGGTCCGGCACACCGGGGTCGGCCCCGACCGCGGCCAGCAGGTCGGCGCGCATCGCGTACGCCGTGGGGCGGGTCGACCCGAGCAGCGGGTCGGTGAGGTCGCGCCAGTGCCCCGGATGCCGCAGCAGGTGGTCCCCCAGCGCGCGGCTGGCCCCGAGCACACAGAGCAGCCGCATCGCGGTGCCCTCGTCGTCGACGAGACCGGCGAGCAGCTCGGAGCGGTCCTCGACCCGGTCCGCCAGGTCGGCGAGGTAGACCGCGGCCTGGTCCGGGTAGGCCGTGGCCCCGAGCAGGTGCACGAGCTCGTCGGCAGCCGGACCGAGCCGCTCCAGGGCGGCCGCCGATGCCTCCGCGTCCTCGAAGCCCAGTCGCACCAGTC
>JBDTXF010000184.1:0-6463 GCA_040006355.1 Nocardioidaceae bacterium
AAGGGCTGGGCCGAGATCACCATCGTGATCCGGTTCTGGATCATCACCGGCATCTGTGTGGCGGCCGGGCTCGGGGTCTTCTACGCCGAGTGGGTGACCGGGGCGTGAGCGCAGCCGTCGACCTGGCCACCCTGGGTCGGCACTCCGAGTGGGACGGTGTGCGCGCGGTGGTGGTCGGCATGGGGGTCTCCGGGTTCGCCGCGGCCGACAGCCTGCTGCACGTGGGCGCGCAGGTCATCGTGCTGGCCGAGGGTGCCGACGACCGTCAGCGCGAGAAGGCGACGCTGCTGGAGGTGCTCGGCGCGACGGTCCGCATCGGGCCGGGCGCGACGATGCTGCTCCCCGGCGAGGTGGACCTCCTCGTCACCTCGCCCGGCGTGCCTCCCAGCGCCCCACTGATCCTCGCCGCCGGCGCCCGGGCGGTGCCCGTGTGGGGCGAGGTCGAGCTGGCCTGGCGGCTCCGCGACCCGGAGCACCCCGGGGTCTGGCTGTGCGTGACCGGCACCAACGGCAAGACCACGACCGTGCAGATGCTGGACGCCGTCGTCCGGGCCGCCGGTCTCCGCGGGGTTGCCTGCGGCAACGTCGGGCTCCCCATCGTCGAGGCGGTGATGGACCCGGAGCCCTACGCCGTCTACGCCGTCGAGCTCTCCAGCTTCCAGTTGCACTACACCTCTTCGATGTCCGCGCACTCCGCCGCCGTGCTCAACGTGGCCGAGGACCACCTCGACTGGTATCCCTCGATGGCGGAGTACGCCGCCGACAAGGGCCGCATCTACGAACGCGTCCACGAGGCGTGCGTCTACAACGTCGCCGACCCGCTGACCGAGCAGCTGGTGCGCGAGGCCGACGTGGTCGAGGGCGCCCGGGCCGTCGGCTTCACGCTCGGCGCCCCGGCCGTGGGCATGGTCGGCCTGGTGGAGGACGTGCTCGCGGACCGGGCGTTCATCGAGGAGCGCGACACCAGCGCCGCAGAGCTGTGCACCATCGCCGACCTGGCCTCGCCCGCGCCGCACTTCGTCGCGAACGCGCTGGCCGCCGCCGCCCTGGCCCGCTCCGTGGGCGTCCCCACCACGGCGGTGCGCGAGGGCCTGCGGGGGTTCGTCCCCGACGGCCATCGGATCGCCGACCTCGGGCAGCTCGACGGGGTTCGCTACGTCGATGACTCGAAGGCGACGAACCCGCACGCCGCCACCTCCTCCCTGCAGGCCTACGACCCGGTGGTCTGGGTCGCCGGCGGGCTCGCCAAGGGTGCGGCGTTCGACGCTCTGGTGACCGCCGTACGTCGCCGGCTGCGGGGCGTGGTGCTGCTCGGCCGGGACCGCGCCGTGATCGCGGAGGCCCTGGTGCGACACGCCCCCGATGTCCCGGTGATCGAAGTGGACGGCGACGACACTGATGTCATGGACCGCGTGGTCGGGGCGGCCGCGGGCCTGGCGCAGCCAGGCGACACCGTGCTCCTCGCTCCCGGATGCGCATCCATGGACATGTTCGCGAACTACGGCGCTCGCGGGGATGCCTTCGCGGAGTCGGTGCGCCGTCTCCGCGACCACTGAGCCTCGTGCTCGGCGGCCGGCAGCTCGCCCCGTCGTCCAAGGAGGGCACCGCGTGACCACCACGGCAGGGGAGCAGCGCAGGCTCGTCGGCGGCCGGGTCACCGGTCTGCGGTCATCGGCCGGCCACCTGCTCGACCGGCCGCTCACCTCCTACTACCTTCTGATGGGCGCCTCGACGCTGCTGCTGACGATCGGGCTGATGGAGGTGATGAGCGCCTCCAGCGTGGACGGCTTCGTCCACCATGGCAACAGCTACTACTGGTTCCTGCGCCAGCTCACCTGGGTGGTCCTGGGTCTGCCGGTCGCCTTCCTGGCGACCCGGATGCCGCACAAGGTGCTGCGGGCCTTCTCCTGGCCGGCGCTGCTCATCGCGGTCGTGCTGCTCACCCTGACCCAGACCCGCCTGGGCGTCACCGTCAACGGCAACCGCAACTGGCTGGCGCTGGGCCCGGTCGTGGTCCAGCCCGCCGAGGTCGCCAAGCTGGCGGTGATCTTGTGGTGCTCCGACGTCTACGCCCGCAAGGAGCGGCTGCTCGGCGACTGGCGGCACACGCTCGTCCCGGTCGCCCCGGTGAGCGGGCTGATCGTCGGTCTGGTCCTGGTCGGCGGCGACCTGGGCACCGCCCTGGTGCTGATGGCGATCCTGCTCGGCATGCTCTGGGTGGTCGGCGCCCCGGCCCGGCTGTTCATCGGCTCGTTCCTGACCGTCGGCGTGTTCGCGCTCTACCTCGCGACCACCAGCGCCGAGCGCCTGCAGAGGCTGACCAACTTCGCCGACCCGTTCAAGGACTACCAGGGCGCGGGCTGGCAGTCCGCCCACGGTCTCTTCGCGATGTCCAGCGGTGGTCTGCTCGGCAAGGGCATCGGCGCGAGCCAGCAGAAGTGGGGCAGCCTTCCCGAGGCGCACACCGACTTCATCTTCGCGGTCCTCGGCGAGGAGCTCGGCCTGGTCGGCACCGTGCTCGTGCTCGGGCTCTTCCTGACCATCGCCTACGCCGGGATCCGGGTGGCCGTGCGCACCAAGGACCCGTTCGTCCGCTACATGTCCGCGGGGATCACCATCTGGCTGACCGCCCAGATGATGCTCAACGTCGGCATGGTGCTGGCGCTGCTGCCCGTCATCGGCCTGCCCCTGCCGCTGGTGTCCTACGGCGGGTCCGCCCTCCTCCCGTCGCTCGTCGCGCTGGGTCTGCTGGTGTCGTTCGCCCGCTCGGAGCCGGGTGCCAAGGCGGCGCTGCGCGACCGTCGCCGTCGCCGCTCGGCCGGCGTCACCGCGAGCGGCGTGTCGAGGCGCATGCGATGAGGGTCCTGCTCGCCGGCGGCGGCACCGCGGGGCACACCTCTCCGCTGCTGGCCACCGCCGATGCGCTGCGGCGCCTCCAGGCCGACGACGACCCGGTGGAGGTCACCGCGCTCGGCACCCCCCGTGGCATCGAGGGGCGGGTCATCCCCGAGGCCGGCTACCCCCTCGAGATGATCCCGCCGGTGCCGCTGCCCCGACGGCCCTCCGCCGACCTGGCGCGGGTGCCCGGACGCCTGCGCCGAGCGGTGGTGGCCGCGCTCGAGGTGGTCGACCGGCTGCGCCCCGACGTCGTCGTCGGCTTCGGCGGCTACGTCTCGGTGCCGGCCTACCTCGCCGCCCGCCGCCGGCACGTCCCGATCGTCGTCCACGAGGGCAACGCCCTGCCCGGCATCGCCAACCGGCTCGGCGCCCGTTTCACCCTGCACGTCGCCAGCAGCTTCCCGGACACCCCGCTCCGGCACGCGACGTACGTCGGCCTGCCGATCCGCCGGATGATCTCGACGCTCGACCGGGCCGCCCTCCGCGCCGAGGCTCGGAGCACCTTCGGTCTCGACCCCGACCGGCCGACGCTGCTGGTCACCGGCGGCAGCCAGGGCGCCCGGCGGCTCAACCAGGCGGTCTCCGGCGCCGAGGCATGCCTCGCGGAGGCCGGTGTCCAGGTGCTCCACGTGATCGGACCGAACGGCGAGGTGTCCGTGGTCCGGGCACCGGGTGAGGTGCCCTACGTGGTGCTGCCGTACGTCGACCGGATGGACCTCGCCTACGCCGCAGCGGACCTCGTGGTCTGTCGTGCCGGCGCCAACACGGTCACCGAGGTCGCGGCCGTCGGACTGCCCGCGGTCTTCGTCCCGCTGCCGATCGGGAACGGCGAGCAGGAGCTCAACGCCCGTCCGGTCGTCGACGTGGGCGGCGGCCTGCTGGTGTCCGACGCGGCGCTGACGACCCAGTGGGTCTGCGAGACCGTCCCGGACCTGCTGCGGGACCGCAGACGCCTGGACGCCATGTCCGCCGCCGCCACCGGACTGATCCCGCGGGACGCCGATGAGAGGCTGGCCCGCATGGTGCTGTCCGCGGCACGGTCGGGGCGCCGATGAGGGTCCCGGTCCCCGACGAGCTGCTGGCGGCCGACCGGCTCGGTCGGGTGCACTTCGTCGGCATCGGCGGCGCCGGGCTGTCCGGCATCGCCCGGATCATGCTGGCGCGCGGGCTCACGGTCAGCGGCAGCGACGCCAAGGAGTCGCGGGCCCTGGAGGCGCTCCGGGCGCTCGGGGCGCGCTGCTGGGTCGGGCACGCGGCGGAGCACGTGCACGACGTGGACACCCTGGTGGTCTCGACCGCGGTCCGCGAGGACAACCCGGAGGTGCTCGAGGCGCAACGGCTCGGCCTGCGGGTGCTGCCCCGCTCGGCCGCCCTGGAGGCGGTGATGGCGGGTCGCCGGGTCGTCGCCGTGGCCGGGACCCACGGCAAGACCACCACCACCTCGCTGCTGACCGTCGCGCTGCAGCACTGCGGCGCCGACCCGTCCTTCGCGATCGGGGGCGAGCTCAACGAGTCGGGGTCCAACGCGCACGACGGGTCGGGCCCGATCTTCGTGGCCGAGGCCGACGAGAGCGACGGCGCGTTCCTGGTCTACTCGCCCTTCGGCGCGCTGGTCACCAACGTGGAGGCCGACCACCTCGACCACTACGGCACCGAGGAGGCCTACCACGCGGCGTTCACCATGTTCCTCGGGCGGATCGACCCGGCCGGGTTCCTGGTGGTCTGCGTGGACGACACGGGCGCGGCCGAGCTGGCGGCCCGGGCCCGGTCGCTGGGGCTGCGGGTCGTCGGCGTGGGGGAGTCCGCGCAGGCCGACGTCCGGGCCGAGGACCTGGCGTTCGCGGGCTCCAGATCCCGGTTCACCGTGGTCGAGCGCGGCGAGCGCCTGGGCGAGGTGGTGCTGCGCATCCCGGGCCGGCACTACGTCCTCGACGCGCTGGCCGCGCTGGCCGCCGGGCTCGAGCTCGGCTTCTCCTTCGCCGACCTGCGCCGCGGGCTCGAGGCGTTCAGCGGCACCCGCCGCCGCATGGAGCTCAAGGGCGAGGCTGCGGGCGTGCGCGTCTACGACTCCTACGCCCACCATCCCAACGAGATCACCGGCGACCTGCAGGCAGCCCGGTCGCTCGCGGGGGAGGGTCGGCTGGTCGTCGTCTTCCAGCCGCACCTGGTCTCGCGCACCAAGATCTTCGGCCCGGCGATGGGGGTGGCGCTCGGCGCCGCCGACGAGGTGGTCGTGATGGACGTCTACGTCGCCCGGGAGGACCCCGAGCCCGGGGTCGACGGGCTGCTGGTCGCCTCCCACGTGCCGCTGCCGCCCGAGCACGTGCTCTTCGAGCCGTCCTGGTCGGCGACGCCGGCAGCGGTGGTCCGCCGCGCCGGTCCGGGGGACCTGGTGCTGACGCTCGGAGCCGGCGACGTGACCCTGGTGGGCCCCGAGGTGCTGGAGCTCCTGCACGAGCGCGCGGAGGCCGCCCGATGAGCCTGTTCACCCGCATCACCCACCGCGTCCGCGACGTCGATCTCCACAGCGGGCCCGACGGGTCCGCTGTGGACACCGAGGACACCGTCCGGCTCGACCAGCTCCGGCCCGAGCCGGAGCCCGAGCCGGAGCCCGAGCCGGAGCCCGAGCCGGAGCCGGAGCCGGAGCCGGAGCCGACGTCCGAGGAGCGGACCGTCCGGGTGGCCCGGCGACGGTTCGTCCGCCGGCAGTGGCGGCGCCGGTGGCTGGCCTGGCGCCGGGTCGTGGTGCCGGTGGTGGTGGTGGCCGTGCTCGTCGGTGTCGGGTGGCTGGTGTTCCTCTCCTCGGTGCTCGCGGTCCAGGGCGTCGAGGTGGAGGGCACCGGGCTGCTCACGCCGGCCGCCGTACGACGTGCCGCGGCGGTCCCGACCGGGTCACCGCTGGCCACGGTGGACCTGCAAGCGGTGACGGCCCGGGTGCGGAGCCTCCCTGCCGTCGAGCGGGTGGACGTGTCTCGGGCGTGGCCCGACCAGGTGCGGGTCGACGTGACCGAGCGGCGGGCCGTCGCGGTCGTCGAGCAGGGCGGTGGACTGCAGGGCATCGACGCCTCGGGGGTGGTGTTCCGCCACTATCCGTCCCGGCCACGCGGCCTGCCGGTGATCAGGACCGCCGGTGCGACGGGCAGCGAGGCGCTCGCCGAGGCGGCCACCGTGGCCGGCTCCCTGCCCCGGCCGATCGCCACCAGGGTGGCCTACGTCCGGGTCCGGACCGTGGACCGGATCTCCCTGGAGCTGCGCGACGGCCGGTCGGTGCTCTGGGGGAGTGCCGACGGCTCCGCCGCCAAGTCCGAGGTCCTGCAGGCACTGCTGCTCCGCGAGAAGGCGTCCTACTACGACGTCAGCGTGCCTGCCCAGCCGGTCATCCGGCCCTGACTCCCGGCAGCGGCCGGCCCCCGGCCCGGCCTGAGCAGATCGCGCAGACAACTTGTGCGCCGCGCCGCGTGTCTGCGCGTTTCGCGGTGTCGTGTCCCCTAGTTTCTTCAGCAACGCGAGGTTGACATAACTATAACTCTCTACTTGAGGGTGAGGGTTCTGGGAATGTCCGGCT
>JBDTXF010000185.1:0-6457 GCA_040006355.1 Nocardioidaceae bacterium
GACTCCTACTTCGTGGTGGCGCACTTCCACTACGTCGTGTTCGGGACCGTGGTGTTCGCGATGTTCGCGGGCTTCTACTTCTGGTGGCCGAAGATGACCGGCAAGATGCTCGACGAGCGCCTCGGCAAGGTGCACTTCTGGCTGCTGTTCGTCGGGTTCCACACCACGTTCCTGGTCCAGCACTGGCTGGGGGTCGAGGGGATGCCGCGCCGCTACGCCGACTACCTGCCCTCCGACGGCTTCACCACCCTCAACCAGGTGTCCACCATCGGTGCGTTCCTGCTCGGCGCCTCCACGCTGCCGTTCCTGCTCAACGTCTACAAGTCCGCTCGCACCCCGAACGTCGGGATCGACGACCCCTGGGGCTGGGGCCGTTCGTTGGAGTGGGCCACCTCGAGCCCGCCGCCCCGCCACAACTTCACCACCATCCCGCGGATCCGCTCGGAGTCGCCGGCCTTCGACCTGCACCACCCCGAGGTCGCCGCGCTGGAGCTGATCGAGGGCAACGAGCTCGGCGATGAGCGCGACAGCGCCGACGCCCCCCAGATGGCCGGGCGCGCGGCGCACCTCGAGGACCAGATGGGCCACCCGATCGACGAGACCGAAGGACGGACCGACCGATGAAGGCCGAGGCCCTGATCTTCGGGATCTGCACCGTCTTCTTCGTCCTCGTCGCACCGGCCTACTGGCTGATCGCGGGGGACCCGACCGGCACCTCGGCGCTGGTGATGACCGCGTTGCTGACCACCCTGGTGACCTTCTACCTGGGCTTCCACGCCTCCAAGATGGACCCGCGCCCGGAGGACCGTGAGGACGCCGAGATCGCCGACGGCGCCGGCGAGCTCGGGTTCTTCCCGCCCTACAGCTGGTGGCCGATGTGGGCCGGGCTGACCCTCGGCGTGATCGTGTTCGCGACGGCGATGGCCGCCTGGTGGCTGGTCCTGATGGGCATCGGCCTCGGCGCGCTCGCCGTCTGCGGCTGGATCTATGAGTACTACGTCGGCGAGCACGCGCACTGACAGCTCCCCGCCCCTCGTGTCTGATCTGCGGGGGATTCGGCTGGTTTCACCTGGTTGGTGAACCAGTCGTCGTGACGCGAACGTGACAGGTGACACCGTGCATGCGGACCGGCTCGTGGGGTCCCGGTTGTTAGGCTGAGCGAGAATCTTGCAGCGATCTTGAGGGGAAGCCATGTCCAACCGATCCGGTGACGCGCCGCGCAGTCGGGTGCGCCGTCACACCGCTTCGATGGCGGGTGCACTTGCCCTGTGCGTGGTCGCGGCCGGCTGCTCGTCGCAGGCCGGCACTCAGTCCGGGGGGCCGCAGGCAGACGCCGCCTCGGCGTCCCCCAGCCCGTCCACCTCCGCCTCGGCGTCCCCCTCGGTCGCGCCCGTCTCCGCCGCGTCGGTGGCCTTCAACGTTCCCGCCCGGGGGGTCAAGGTGAGCAAGAAGCTCACCCTGACCGCCAAGGACGGGACCTTCTCGAGCGTCAGGGTCCGCGCCGGCAAGCTCGCGCTGGTCGGTGCGCTCTCGGCGGACAAGAGCACCTGGACCTCCTCCCAGCGGCTGGAGCCGGGCATCCGCTACACCGTCCGCACGGTGGCCGTCGACGGTGACGGCCTGAAGGCCGTGAAGAGCTCGTCGTTCCGCACCGAGGACCTCGGTCTCAAGCAGCAGACCTTCCCCAGCTTCGCGCCGGTCCAGGGTCAGACGGTCGGCATCGGCATGCCGGTGATCGTCCGCTTCGACGTGCCGGTGACGAACAAGAAGTCGATCCAGAAGCACCTCACGGTCACCAACACCTCGCACCAGCGCGGCGCCTGGCACTGGATCAGCGACTCCGAGGTGCACTGGCGCCCCGCGACGTACTGGAAGCCGGGCACGGACGTCACGGTCAAGGCCGACATCAACAGCATTCCGGCCGGCAACGGCATCTACGGTCAGCTCAGCCGCTCCGAGACCTTCCACGTCGGTGACTCGATGGTCAGCAAGGTCAACATCGCCAGCCACCAGCTCAAGACCTTCCGCAACGGCAAGCTGATCCGCACGATCCCGATCACCACCGGCAAGTCCGGCTTCACCACCCGGTCGGGGGTGAAGGTCATCGTGGAGAAGTTCCGGCACAAGCGGATGGACTCCGAGACCATCGGCATCGCGCACAACAGCGTCAACGGCTACAACCTCGACGACGTCGAGTACGCCATGCGGGTGACCTACACCGGTGAGTTCCTGCACGCCGCGCCCTGGTCGGTCGGGTCGCAGGGCGTCGCCAACGTCAGCCACGGCTGCACGGGGATGAGCACCTCGAACGCCGCGTGGCTCTACTCGGTGAGCAAGGTGGGCGACGTGGTGGACTACAGCGGCTCGGACCGGCAGATGACCCTCGACAACGGCTACGGCGACTGGAACGAGTCCTTCGCGCAGTACAAGCAGGGCTCCGCGCTGAGCTGAGGCGGGGCCCGGCCCGACTGACCAGATCGGACGTTCTGGCCGCACGGCGCGAAGTAGTGGCTGACCATGGGGCCATGGCGGGGACCCCTGAGCACGCCCGGCTCGGCGCCGCTCTGCCTGTCGTGGTGCCGCTGTTGGGGATTCTGGCTGTGCTGCTGGCACCCACGGGTCTGCTGGCCGCTCTCGGGGCCGTCGGCTCAGGTGACTTCCAGTGGAGTGGGGCGCACCTGCTCTTCCACGGGGTGGACCCCTACCACGTGCAGCTGACGGGCCCCGGCGGCAGGATCATTCTGGAGCAGAATCCGAACTACCTTCCCGGGCTCTACGTTGTGTTGCTGCCGCTCGGTGCACTGCCGTTCGCGGTTGCCCGCTGCGCCTGGGCCGCCCTCAACGTGCTGATGTGCCTGGCCTCGGCTGTCTGGCTGGGGCGGGCGGTCGGGCTGCGGGGATGGGGCCTCGCCGGGCTGCCCGCTCTGCTGGCTTGCAGCGCGCCCTTCGTGATGGCCCTCTACACCGGCCAGCAGACCAGCCTGGTGCTGTTCTCGTCGGTGCTCGCCTACCGGTCCCGGAGCCAGGTCACTCAGGGACTGACGCTGGCTCTTGCGGTCACGAAGTACTCCTTCAGCCCGTTGGCGCTCCTGCTCCTGGCCAGGCGCCGGTGGTGGGCCCTGGTCGTCCTGGCACTGGTCAGCCTCGCCTCGGTGGGTGTGCTCAGCGCCTGGACGCGCCGCAACCCGGTCACCGTGGCCCTGGAGCCGCTCCGGGTCGGCCGGGGCATGCACCGAGGTGCCACCGACGCGATGAGCCTCAGCGGGATGCTCCTGGACGCGCCGCGGTCGCCGGCGACGTACGTGGTCGGCCTCGGCACCGCCCTGCTGCTGTTCGCGGTGAGCCGACGAGTGCTGGCGCTCGGCGACTGGGTCGACGCGCTGGCGTGTGCGTCGCTGATCTCGCTGATGGTGTTTCCACACGTCATCTACGACCTGTGCCTGCTGCTGCCGGTGCTCGCTTCCGCGCTCCGGCTGCGTGGCCGGGGGCAGGCGGTCGTGCTGGTGGTCGTCGGGTACTTCTGGTTCAACTCGGTGCTTGGTGGCTTCCCGCTCGGGCCTTACAGCCTCGGGGGAGTGGCCACCAACCTGCTGCTGCTCGGGGCCGCACTGGCCAGCCTGGTCCACGCCGTGCACGCACCGGAGGGTACGGACGCTCAGGCTCCCGTAGCCCGCCTCCAGGAGCCCTCGGCCCCCTGACCAGCGTGCAGAGCTCCGTGGGCCCTGCGCTCGGGTGGGCCCGATGATGCGTCGGTTCGGCTGACAGTGGGGTGAGCAGGCCGCACGATGGTCTGGTGCGAGCAGCCGCGGCCGTCGCGGCCTCCGTGGGTCCCCGGGTGGCCGCGTTGCCTCCGTGGGTGCGCGGCCTGCCCGCGGCATGGGTCCTCACCCGTCTGCTGGTGCTGGTGCTCATGTTCGGTCCTGAGCACCGTGTGCTCAGCGACATCGGCTACTTCTCGCGGAGCCTGCACCACCTGTCCGCTAATGGATTTGCCGGGACCATGCGTGAGTACCCGTTGCCGGGCCTAGGAGTGGTGGCCGTTCCTTGGCTGCTGGCTCGCGCGGTCCACGTCACCGCTGCGTTCGGCTTGTACTTCGTGCTGTCAGTCCTGCTGGTCGACGCCGCCTTCACCGGACTACTTGCCCGGGGGACCGACCGCCGACGTGCTGTCCTGGATGTCTGGCTGGCCAGCGCGCCGGCGATGGGGGGTATGACCTACGCGCGCTTCGACCTGGTCCCCGGCGTGCTCGTCGGCTGCGTGCTCCTGCTGTCGGCGACCCGCCCCCGGACGGCCGCGCTGTGCATCGCGCTGGCGACCAGCATCAAGCTCTGGCCGGGACTGCTGGTGGCCACGGTGCTCGGGCGTACCCGCCCCTGGCGGTCCGCCACCTCCGTGGTCACGGTCGTCGGAGCGGTGGCGATCGGGGTGACGGCGCTGCTGGGGGGTTGGGGGCGGGTCGTCTCGCCCCTGGTCTACCAGCGAGACCGGGGCCTGCAGATCGAGTCGGTGACAGCCACCCCGGCGATGGCGGCCTGGCTGCTGCGCCCCGGCGACTACCGCGTGCTCTTCTCGAACTACCGGGCCGTTGAGGTCACCGGCCCCGGCACCCGGGTGCTGCTGGCAGTGAGCACTGTGGCGACCCTCGCGCTCGTGGGGTGCCTCGCTCTCCTCTGGCTGCGGATGGCACGGTCCGGCGTCCGTGTGAACAGCGACGCCCTGGTCTGGAGCTGTCTGGCAGCGACACTCGGCTTCATGTGCGTGGGCAAGGTGCTCAGTCCGCAGTACTTCCTGTGGCTGCTCCCGATGGCGGCCGCGGGCCTGGCGGTCGTGGAGCGGACCTCGCGTGAGCTGCTTCACTGGACCGTGGGACTGCTGCTGGTCACGGCGATGTCCCAGGCGCTGTACCCGTGGCTCTATGGGGCCCTGCTCATCCACGGCGCCGGAAGTGGACCGGCGGTGGGAGTGCTGGTGGTCCGCAACCTGGCTGCGTTGCTGTTGCTCGTGCTCGCGGTGCGCCAGGCGCTGCGGTCTTCGGTCGCGACCCCGAACGCCGCCCCGGGGGAGAGTCGGACCCGCACACCGTCGGTGTCCTCGTGAGCCGCTGACGCAGAAGGAGGCCCCGCACCTGTCGGTGCCGGGCCTCCTGTGTGGTGCGCTGTGCTCATCAGTGCTTGCGGAGCTCGTCACCCTCGATGTCGTGCCGGCCGTCGTACTGGTGACCGTCGGCGGGTGTGCCGTCGAGCTCGTAGGCGCCGTTGTACTGGCCGCCCTCAAGGTGCTGGTGACCGTCCTCGTGACGCTCGAGCTCGTGCGCGGCGTGATGGCGCGCGTCGTCGAGCTCCTCGATGGTCGGCTTCTGGATGCTGCCCTTGTACCAGAACTGCGACGCCTTGGCCCGCAGCCGCATCAGCTGCACGTTGCGGTTGGCCACGCCGTTCTCGTCGGCGGCAGTGGGGGCGTCCAGCGCCTCGTCGCGGTCCCGGGCGGTGAGGGTGTAGGCCTCCTCGATCGAGATC
Organism: Nocardioidaceae bacterium; assembly: GCA_040006355.1. Classification (GTDB taxonomy): domain Bacteria; phylum Actinomycetota; class Actinomycetes; order Propionibacteriales; family Nocardioidaceae; genus Nocardioides_B. Next base: position 5,518 of record JBDTXF010000185.1, read on the forward strand.
GGCTGGTGCTTCTCGGCGTAGGCCCCCTCGGGCGAGCGCATGATGATGCCGCTCTCGTAGCCGTGCAGCAGCCGCGCCTGGTCGGCCCGCTGGAGCGAGATGCACCAGCGTCGGGTGATCCAGAATGCGATCACGGGTCCGATGAAGACGATCAGACGGTTGATGTGGGTGATGGTGTTCAGGCTCAGGTGGAACTTGATCGCCATGATGTCGTTCGCGCTGGCGGCCCACAAGATGCCGTAGAAGGTCATCAGCGCGACCATCGTGGCGGTCCTGGCCGGTGCGTTGCGAGGACGCTGGAGCAGGTGGTGCTCGCGCTTGTCGCCGGTGATCCAGGACTCGATGAACGGCAGCATCAGCAAGATCGTGAACATCAGGCCCGGCAGCACGATGATCGGGAGCATCACGTTCCAGCTGAGCGTGAAGCCCCACAGGTGGGTCTCCCAGCCGGGCATGATCCGCAGTGCGCCGTCGGGCCAGCCCATGTACCAGTCCGGTTGGGAGCCTGCTGTCACCTGGGACGGGTCGTAGGGACCGAAGCGCCAGACCGGGTTCAGGGTCAGCAGACCACCCATCAGCGCGGTGATGCCGAAGACGATGAAGAAGAAGCCACCCGCCTTGGCGGCATAGATCGGCAGCAGCGGGTAGCCAACCACGTTGTCGTTGGTGCGACCGGGGCCGGGCCACTGGGTGTGCTTGTGGAAGACCAGCAGCAGCATGTGCGCGCCGATCAGGGCCAGCAGGACACCCGGGATCAGCAGCACGTGGGCGGTGTAGAGCCGCGGGATGATCGAGTCTCCCGGGAACTCCCCGCCGAACAGGAAGAACGACAGGTAGCTGCCGACGACCGGGATCGACTTCATGAAGCCGTCCGCCGCGCGGACACCGGTGCCGGAGAGCAGGTCGTCGGGCAGCGAGTAGCCGGTGAAGCCCTCGAGCG
>JBDTXF010000186.1:0-6396 GCA_040006355.1 Nocardioidaceae bacterium
GGCATCATCCGGGTGCACTGGTTCGACAAGGTGGAGATGTTCTCCTACACGACGCTCGAGGACGCTGAGGCCGAGCACCAGCGGCTGCTCGGCTGGGAGAAGGAGTGGCTGGACAAGCTCGAGCTGGCCTACCGGGTCATCGACACCGCCGCCGGTGACCTCGGGCTGTCCGCGCAGCGCAAGTTCGACTGCGAGGCGTGGATCCCGACCCAGGGCCGCTACCGCGAGCTGACCTCGACCTCGAACTGCACCGACTTCCAGGCCCGCCGCCTCGACATCCGCGGCCGGTTCCCCGACGACGAGGGCGGCGTCAGGCCGCTTGCGACCCTGAACGGCACGCTCGTGGCGATCCCGCGCACCATCGTGGCCATCCTCGAGACCCACCAGCGGGCGGACGGCTCGGTGCGGGTCCCGGTCGCCCTGCAGCCCTACCTGCAGGGCCGCGCGGTCCTCGAACCGGTGGGCTCTTGAGCTTCTCGCCTCGGCTGGTCGCCCTCGACATCGACGGCACGCTGTTCACCAACGTCCCCTCCACCGGCCTCGTCGAGGAGACGGTCAGCCCGACCGTGGTCGCCGCCGTCCGCCGGGCCTACGACGCGGGGGTGCACGTCGTGCTCGCCACCGGCCGGTCCACCTTCGGCATCAGCCACGTCTGGGACCAGCTCGGGCTGCCCACGGCCGGCCGCAGCGTCCACTCGATCGCCAGCAACGGCTCGGTGACCTTCACCTACCCCCCGGTCGAGGTCCGCTCGACCACGACGTTCGACGCGAGCCAGATCGTCACGATGCTGCTCGAGCACGTCCCCAACGCCGCTGTGGCGGTCGAGGAGATCGGCACCGGCTACCGGATCAACCGACCCTTCCCCGAGGGTGAGATCACCGGGACGATGACGCTGCAGAGCCTCGAGGAGCTGGTCGCCGAGCCGGTCACCCGGGTGATCATCCGGGATCCGCACTCCTCGGAGGAGGAGTTCCTCGAGCTCGCCGAGAAGCTCGGCTTGCACGGCACCAACTACTTCATCGGCTGGACCGCGTGGCTCGACATCGCACCCGAGGGCGTCTCGAAGGCCTCCGCGCTGTCCGCGGTCGCCGCCGAGCTCGGGGTCGCGCAGGCCGACGTCCTGGCCATCGGCGACGGCCGCAACGACATGGAGATGCTGCGCTGGGCCGGCCGCGGGGTGGCGATGGGCCAGGCGCCGCTCGAGGTCCAGGAGGCCGCCGACGACGTCACCGAGACGGTGGTCAACGACGGCGTCGCCGTGGAGCTGGCTCGTTGGTTCGCATCGACGGGATGACCGGTTCGGCTGGGGATCGATGCGTCGACGCCGCGCTCCCTCCAGGCCCGCGGGCCTGAGCTGGACGGCGCCATGTCGACCGACCAGATGGTGCCGGTTCGGGCAGATGAGGAGGTTCCCGCACAAGAAACGGGCGACTCGCTGCGACACACTTGTGCGGACCTGGACAGGAACAGGATATGAACCCCAGCACCTTGTCGCCGCGGGAGCGCGAACAGCGCTTCCGGGAGATCTACGACGCGGCGTACGTCGATCTGCTTCGTTTCGTGAGCAGGCGCGCGCCTGGCTCTTCGGCGTGGCACGCAAGACCCTTCAGAACACCCGGCGCCGTCACCACCGGCACGAGGCCGTCGCAGTCCGCCTCGCCGAAGCCCGTCACGGTCCCGCCGATGCCGGCCAGCACCCTGACCTGGTCGCCCACCGAGTCGACATCGCCGCAGCCTGGCCGCTCCTGAGCGCCTTGCAACAAGAGGCGATCGCACTCTCCGTCCTCGACGGGCTGACCGCGCCCGAGGCGGCTGCCGTGCTGGGCATCTCGTCGACCCCACCACCGCCGGTGACCGCCTGCCCGGCCTCCGTGCGTCGGACAGGAGCACACGATGAACAAGCACACCGTCGACACCATGACCACCGCCGCTCTGCGCGACCTCGACCCCGCACCGACGACCGCCCTGACCGATGCGGAGCTCGAACGCGCCGACGCGACGCTCGCCCGCATCCTGGCCACCCCCCGTCCTGATCACCTCCCGGAGGAGTCCGACCGGCCGCGTCGGCGCCGGAGTCTCGTGCTGGTGGGTCTGGTCGGCGCCGCCGGAGCCGCCGTCCTTGCACTGCTGGTGGGCGGCGGCTCCACATTCGCGTCGTGGACGCCGAAGCCCGAACCGCTCGCGGCCGCGACCGTGGCCGCCTCCACGTGTCGCGCCGCCCTCGAGGTGCCCGACCAGGGAGAGCGGGTCGTGAGCGCAGAGCGACGTGGCGGATGGACCTTCGTGCTCATCACCGGTCCGCAGGCAGAGGGGGCCTGCCTGATGCCCGACGACCTCGTCGGGCATCAGGACCCCGCGGACCACAAGGAGGAGGGATTCTTCGGGACCTATGACCCGGACCCCGTCAAGGCCCCGACTCTGGCTCGGGACCGCATCCTCGAGACCGAGAGCATGAACGGCAGCGTCCACACCTCGGGTCTCTGGCCTTTTCAGCAACGACGAGGAGTGGTTCAGCTGGGTCCAGGGCTATGTGGGCAGCGACGTCACCGGTGTCACCGCGCACCCCCCAGCGGGTCCCGACGTCGAGGCTTCCGTCGCCCATGGGCGGTTCGCCGCCTGGTGGCCATCGGACCGCCCCAGCAGCGAGAACCCCGACGTGATGGGAGCGTGGACCTACACCGTGACCCTCGCCGACGGCAGCACGCGACGAGCCACGGGTTGATTCCTGCTCAGCGGACAGGGACCGTCAGCGCCAGCCGGCTTCGACCCTGATCCACCGATGGTGATCCGGGATCGGTGACTCTTGCGCATAGCGGCGAGAGCACTGGTCGAGGCGTGGCCGGCTCCTCGGTGTGGAGGCGGCGGCCGATGGCCTCGTCGGGTTCGGCGGTCACCACCTCGATGGGTAGACCGGTCACGGTGTCGGAGATGACCCGGGCATGGTCGATGTCCACGGCGGTCCCCAGCCGCCAGCACCCGGAGTCGGACCTCCTCGACCGGGCCTGCGCCCGGGCCCGTCGACCACCACGTCACGCTGCTCGCGGGCGGTCATCAAACACGGACACCCGCGCGACCCCCGTCCACTAGGTTGCCGGACATGAGCCCAGTGGTCCGCCTGGCGACGCGGGACGACGCACCCGTGGTCGGGGCGCTGCGCCGGGCCTGGACCGAGGAGATCGCCGGCGGCCCGATCGATGACGACGACTACGACCGGGTGTTCGCCGCGTGGGCCGAGCGGGAGTCCCACCAGCGCGTCACGTGGCTGGCGGAGCTCGACGCCGAGGTCGTCGGGATGCTGAACCTCCTCGTGTTCACCCGGATGCCGCGTCCGCAGCCGGCGTCCGGTCCGCCACCGCCCGGGCAGTGGGGCTACGTCGCCAACGTGTACGTCGTCGCGCGCGCACGTGACGCGGGCATCGGCACCCGGCTGCTCGACGCCGTCGTGGCGCATGCGGACTCCCACGGGTTCGCACGGCTGGTGCTCAGCCCGAGCGAGCGGTCCGTGGACCTCTACGAGCGAGCCGGGTTCGTCCCGGCCACCGCGCTGATGCTGCGGACCCCCGGCTAGCCTGGCCGGGTGCCTCCTCCCGCGATCCGCCTGGTCGCCACGGACCTGGACGGCACCCTGCTGCACACCGATGGGACGGTCACCGCGCGGACCCGAGAGGTGCTGACCGCCGTCGAGGCCCTGGGCGTCGTGGTCGTCTTCGTCACCGGCCGGCCGGTGCGCTGGATGGACGACCTGTGGGAGCACGTCGGGGACCACGGCCTCGCGGTGTGCTCCAACGGCGGCGTCGTCTACGACGTCCACCGTCGCGTGGTGCGCAGCGCGCGGCCGATCCCGGTCGACGTCGGGCTCGCGGTCGCCGACCTCCTGCGCGCGGAGCTGCCGGGCACCACGTTCGCGCTGGAGAAGACCTCGGGGTTCGCCAAGGAGCCCGCGTTCATGGAGCGCCACGACCTCCCCGAGGACATCGAGGTCGGCCCCCTGAGCGAGCTGCTGGACGACCAGACGGTCAAGCTGCTGGCCCGCCACGACTCGATGGAACCCGAGCTGTTCTGGGCCGAGACCGAGCGGCTGGTCGGGCACCTGGTCACGACCACCTGGTCCTCGCTCGGCGCTCTCGTCGAGATCAGCGCCGCCGGCGTCACCAAGGCCAGCACGCTCGCCCTGCTCTGCGACGAGCTCGGGCTGTCCGCGGACGAGGTGGTGGCGTTCGGGGACATGCCCAACGACCTGGCCATGCTGACCTGGGCGGGGACGTCCTACGCGATGGCCAACGCGCACCCGAGCGTGCTCGAGGCGGCCGACCGCACGGCGCCATCCAACCAGGACGACGGCGTCGCGGCCACGCTCGAGGACCTCTTCGCGCTGCGCTGACGACCGCTCGGACGTGCACCCGACGGCTCGCCGACCTCGCACGCTGGGTGACCGCTCGGTCACGCTGCGTGCGCCCGTCCGAGAGGTGCCGACGGGCGCGCCCCCTTCCGGAAACGCGGTTTCCGCGCAAGACTCAGTCATCCGCGCGGTGTGACCCACGCCACGCAGATGCCACCCGGAGCAACCCAGGAGGTCAGCGGATGTCAGCACACGACTCGGTCGGCGCCACCCGAGAGGCCCTCACCACCCTCGCCGCCACGGTCCTGCGGGTCCGCAACGACTACGGCGACACGCTCGGCGTGCGCCGGCTGACCTCCGACGTGGACCGTGTCGCGGAGTGCCTGGACCAGCTCGGCGACCCGCAGCCGGGTCACCGGCCCGGCGTCGCGTCCGACGACATCGTCGAGATCCCGGACGACCCCTACGACGAGAGCATGTGGCACGACGCGCAGTCGGAGACCCAGCACGCCCAATGAGACCCCGATCGGTCCGATGACACCCATGACACCGTCAGAGTAGGCAGGCCGCATGTCGCAGGGCGTCCGGAGTCCCCGTCGCGCAGAGATCGAGCAGAAGACCCTCCGCCAGGACCGCTGGTGGCTCTACCCCGCTGTCACCTTCGTGGTGTTCGCTGGGTTCATCGTCTATGCGACCTGGCGGGCGTTCTCCGGGCACGACTACTACTCCGCGCCGTACCTCTCGCCGTTCTACTCGCCGTGCCTCGCCGGGAAGTGCGTCGAGGGCTCCTCCGACTTCGGCCAGCCGTTCGGCTGGTGGCAGCTGTCGCCGGCGCTGATCATCTTGATCTTCCCGCTCGGCTTCCGGATGAGCTGCTACTACTACCGCAAGGCCTACTACCGGTCCTTCTGGCTGAGCCCGCCCGCCTGCGGGGTCGCCGAGCCGCACGGCTCCTACTCCGGCGAGACCCGGCTGCCGCTGATCTTGAACAACGTCCACCGCTACTTCTTCTACGCCGCGGTGCTCGTCGCGCTGGTGCTCAGCTACGACGCGGTGCTGGGCTTCCGTGACGAGAGCGGCCACTGGGGCCACATGGGGCTCGGCACGCTGGTGCTGCTGGCCAACGTGGTGCTGATCTGGGGCTACACGCTGGGCTGCCACTCGTGCCGGCACGCGGTCGGCGGCCGGCTGCGGCACTTCTCCAAGCACCCGGTCCGCTACCGGGCCTGGACGCTGGTCTCGCGGCTCAACGCGCAGCACGCCCGCTACGCCTGGCTGTCGTTGTTCTCGGTGGTCATCGCCGACTTCTACGTCTACCTCGTCGCCAGCGGCGCCATCTCCGACCTGAGGTTCTTCTAGATGACCGACGAACGGCACCCGATGACGGGCAATCGGATGGACTCCGGGACCGACACAGGCTTCGAGCGACACGCCTACGACGTGGTGGTGATCGGCGCCGGCGGTGCCGGGCTGCGGGCCGCGATCGCAGCCCACGATGCGGGCGCGCGGGTCGCGATCGTGTGCAAGTCCCTGCTGGGCAAGGCGCACACGGTGATGGCCGAGGGCGGGATCGCGGCGTCGATGGGCAACGTCTACCCCGACGACAGCTGGAAGGTGCACTTCCGCGACACCATGCGCGGCGGCAAGATGCTGAACAACTGGCGGATGGCCCAGCTGCACGCGCAGGAGGCCCCCGACCGGGTCCTGGAGCTCGAGGAGTGGGGGGCGCTGTTCGACCGCACCCCCGAGGGCCTGATCTCCCAGCGCGACTTCGGCGGCCACAAGTACGCCCGTCTCGCGCACGTCGGTGACCGCACCGGCCTGGAGATGATCCGCACCCTGCAGCAGCACGCCGTCGCGCTCGGGATCGACGTGTTCATGGAGCTCACGGTCACCGAGATCTTCAAGGAGGACGATCGGATCGCCGGAGCGTTCGGCTACTGGCGCGAGACCGGGCGGTTCGTGGTCTTCGACGCACCCGCCGTGGTGCTGGCCACCGGTGGGATCGGCAAGTCCTACCAGGTCACCTCGAACTCCTGGGAGTACACCGGCGACG
>JBDTXF010000187.1:0-6386 GCA_040006355.1 Nocardioidaceae bacterium
GGTGGTTGGGCCGTAGGTAGATCGTCTCGCGGTCGGCCACCTCGACGATCTTGCCCAGGTACATCACCGCCACCTCGGGGCAGAAGTGCCGCACCACCGCCAGGTCGTGGGCGATGAACAGGAAGGAGATGTCGAACTCCTTCTGCAGGTCCTGGAGCAGGTTGATCACCTGGGCCTGGATCGACACGTCTAGCGCGGACACGGGTTCGTCGGCCACCAGGAGCTTCGGGTTCAGCGTCAGGGCACGAGCGATGCCGATGCGCTGGCGCTGTCCGCCGGAGAACTCGTTGGGGTAGCGGTTGTAGTGCTCGGGGTTCAGGCCGACGATCTCGAGGAGCTCCTGGACCCGGGACAGCACCTTGTTGCGCGGCACCACCTTGTGGATCTCCAACGGCGCACCCACGATCGCGCCGACCGTGTGGCGGGGGTTCAGCGAGGTGTAGGGGTCCTGGAAGATCATCTGGATCTCGCGGCGCAGCGGCTTGAGCTCCCGTGGCGAGAGCTGCGCGATGTCCTCGCCCTCGAAGCGGATCTCACCCGCCGTCGGGGTCAACAGACGGGTGATCAGCCGACCGGTCGTGGACTTGCCACATCCGGACTCGCCCACCAGGCCCAGGGCGCCGCCGGTGGGGACCGCGAAGGAGACGCCGTCCACCGCCTGCACGTGCCCGATGGTGCGCCGGATCAGCCCTGAGGACTTCACCGGGAAGTACATCTGCAGGTGGTCGACCTCGAGAATGGACGTGGCGTCAGGGTTGTACTGCCGCGGCTGGTTGCCGGGCGTGACCCCCTCGGTGAGCGTCGCTGATGCTTTGGTGCTGGACGATCTGGTATGGCTGGTGGAACCGTCTGGCTCGGGGGCGGACGTGGTGGAGGACGCGGACTGGTCCATCACTTCTCCTCGGCGAGGTCGGGAGCGAGCCCAGCGGCGAGGTCGGGAGCGATCACCGGCAGCACCTCGGTCTCGTAGATCTGCTCGGGGTTGGCCAGGTGGCAGCGCTTGGTGTGCCCGGGCCCACGGTTGCCCTCGACGAGCAGCGGCATCTCGGTGCGGCAGAGGTCACCGGGCACCTTGTCCCGGTGCAGGCAGCGGGGATGGAAGGCGCACCCCGTGGGCGGAGTGAGCAGGCTGGGCGGGTTGCCTGGAATCGGGATGAGTCGTGCATCGGTGTCGCCGTGCACATCGGGGACGCTGGAGAGCAGGCCCCACGTGTAAGGCATCTCCGGGTGGGTGAGGATCTCCCGGCACGGGCCGTACTCGACCACGCGGCCGGCGTACATCACCAGTACGTCGTCCGCCATCTCCGCAACCACCCCGAGGTCATGGGTGATGATCATGATCGCGGAGTCGAACTCACGCTGTAGGTCCTGGAGCAGGTCGAGGATCTGCGCCTGGACGGTCACGTCGAGGGCTGTGGTGGGCTCGTCGGCGATCAGCATGCCAGGGTCGTTGATCAGCCCCATAGCGATCATCGCGCGCTGTCGCATGCCGCCGGAGAACTGGTGCGGGTAGTCGTCGACGCGACGGTTGGGCTGCGGGATGCCCACCCGGGCGAGCATCTCGACGGCCCGCGCGCGGGCCTGCTTCTTCGTGACGTCGTTGTGCACCCGGTAGGCCTCGACGATCTGGTTGCCGACCGTGTAGTAGGGGTGCATGGCAGACAGCGGGTCCTGGAAGATCATCGCGACCTCACGGCCACGGCGTTGGCGCATCTCCGCCTCGGACAACGTCAGCAGGTCGACGCCGTTGAGAAAGATGTGGCCGCTGACCTGGGTGCGCTTGGGGTCGTGCAAGCCGAGGATCGCTGAGCTGGACACCGACTTGCCCGAGCCGGACTCGCCGACGATGCCCAGGGTCTTCCCCCGGGTCAGCTCGTAGCTCAGGCCGTCCACCGCCTTGACGATGCCGTCGGAGGTCGGGAAGTGCACCTTGAGGTCGCGCACGGAGAGCACCGTGTCACCGCCTCGGGCGGGACTGGGCTGGGCTGGCTGGGTGGTCACGGGGCTCCTGCCGGTGTCCGTGGTGGGGTGGCGGGCCATCAGCCGACCTTCACCCGGGGGTCGATGAAGGCGTACAGCACGTCCACGATGATGTTCGCGATGATGACGAAGGTAGCCAGCAGGAGCACGATCCCGACTGTCAGCGGCAGGTCCAGGCTGGTGGCCGCGGTGACCGCGAGCTTGCCGAGACCGCCGTAGTTGAAGACGTTCTCGGTGATGATCGCGCCGCCCATCAGGCTGGCGAAGTCCAGGCCGGCCATGGTGACCAGCGGCGTCAGGGCAGCGCGAAGGCTGTGCTTGATCAGCACCTTGCGTGGGTTCAGGCCCTTGGCGTTGGCAGTGCGCAGGTAGTCCTCGCTCATCGACTCCAGCACGAAGGCCCTGGTCATCCTGACGTAGCCGGCCATGTAGAACAACGCCAGCGTCAGGCTCGGCAGCAGCAGCCCGACGAACCAGGTGCCGACACCGCCGTCGGCGATGCTGACGTACTGGGGGATCGGCATCAGCTTCCATTTGATGGAGATGAACTGGTAGAGGAACAGCCCGGTGAAGAACGTCGGGAAGGCGAAGAAGAGCAGCGAGACAGCGACGATCCCGCGGTCGACGACAGTGCCTTTTCGCAAGGCGGCGATCACCCCGAAGAACACGCCGCCGATGATCCACATGATGAACGCGAGGATCGCGAGGGACAGCGACACCGGGATCGCGTTCTTGATCAGGTTCGTGACCGTGTCATTGGAGTAGCGCGAGTAGCCCAGGCACGGGGCGGGGCAGTGCGCGATGGTCTCAGGGGCGGTCTTGCGCAGCGCCGGGTCGTTGGGGTACTCCCGGCCCGCGACGACGCCCTTGAGGAAGTCGGTCCACTGCAGGATCACCGGCTCGTCGTACCCGAGCGCCTTCTTGGTCTGCGCCTGCAGGGCAGGGGAGCAGTTCTTCCCGCACGCCTGCTTCGCGGGGTCGATCGGCGAGGCGAAGAACAGCAGGAAGGTCACCAAGCTCATCACGATGATCAAGATGAACCCCGAGATCAACCTGCGCACAATGTATGCGGTCACGGTCCTACCACTTTCTGGCGCAGGCGGCGCCTCTGGGGAGCGAGCGGTGATGCGTGCGATCCCTGGCACCTGATCTACCACACACGCCGGTGTGAGGGGCCCGAAGGCCCCTCACACCGGGGTGCGGCTGTGCTGCTGGTGGAGCCAGGTTGAGCTGTGGAGCACCTGCAGGTTACTTGGCCACGCCGATACTGCCGAGGTCGGCGAAGTATGTGGTGGCCGGACCGCTCTGGTAGCCGGTGATCTTCGATCCGTGGAGGAAGTAGAACCTCTGGATCTCGAGCGGGATGTAGGCGACGTCCTTGCCGAGCTTGTCGTCGATGGCCGCGTAGTCCGCACCCTGCTTCTGCAGGTCGGGCTCGTTGGCCGCCGCGTCGATCATCTTGTTGACCGCGTCGCTGCGGTAGTTGCCGTAGTCCGAGTTGTTCGAGTCAGCCGTCAAGTTCGTGCGGCTGTCGAACAGCGGGGGCAGCACGGTCTTGGAGGACGGCCAGTCTGGGCCCCAGCCCGCGTTGAAGACGTCTCCGTCGGCGGTGGGCTTGTTGATCACGCTGTAGTAGGTGTCCGCCAGCGGGTCGAGGGTGACCTTGAAGCCGGCCGCCTTCCAGGTCGCTGCCAGTGCGGAAGCGGCCTTGTCGGAGGTCGGGGTACCACCCTGGTAGGTGTACTTCAGCGGGTAGGGCAGCTTCTCGCCCGACGACTGCAGCAGCTTCTTGGCGGCTGCCACGTCCCCGGACGCGGAGTACTTGAAGTTCGGGTTCGGCGTGTAGCCGACCAGCGTGGGGTTGATCAGGGTCTTGGCTGGCTTGGCCGCCTTCGAGCCGCCCTCTGCGGTGATCTGACCCACCGCGTTGGTTGCGGCCATCAGCGCCTGCCGCACCTTGAGGTTCTTCATCCGGTTGAAGTTGGGGGTCAGGTAGAAGACGAACGGCGAGTCGGTCAGCGTGGAGCGCTTCTGCACCAGACCAGTGATCTGGGAGTAGAACGCCGGCGGGATCGCGCGGTCGGTGATGGCGGCCTGGTCCTTGCCGGAGTCAGAGATCAGCCGCTGGTTGATCACCTCGTTGGTCAGGCCCTGGGTGAAGACGATCTGGTCCGGCAGCGCCTTGCGGATCGTGTCGGTCTTGGAGTCCCACTGCGAGTTGCGCACGAACGTGCCACCGGAGGTGGTGTTCCACTTGCCCTGGAGCTTGTAGGGCCCGTTGGCGAAGATGGCGTAGTTGGACTTCTCGCCCTGGTCCTGGCTCTGCTTGAACGGGTTGAAGATCAGCAGCGAGGCGATCGCCAGCGGGAAGTCCGGGAAGGGCTTGTTGAACTTGTAGGTGATCGTGTTGCCCTTGCAGCTGACCGCCTTGTCGAACGCAGCCTGGCCGGTCTTCTTGAACGGGCCCTGATAGGTCGAGGTGCCGTCCTTGTTCTTGGGGACGTCGAGGTAGTCCACGGCGTACTTCGGGCCGCCGTCGAGGTTGGTGGCGAAGTTGCGTGAGACGCCGTACTTGAAGTCCTCGCACGTGATCGCCGAGCCGTCCTGCCACTTCACGCCGTCCTTCAGCGTGAAGGACCACTGCGTGTTGGTGGAGTTCGCGGTGCCGGTGTCGGTGGCCAGGTCGGCGACCGGGACGGCGGCCGCCTTGTCGTCCGACGTCACCGGGTAGTTGACCCAGGAGCGGTAGACCGTGCGATTGAGGTCCACGATGTCGCGGCCGATGTAGGTACGCGTCGGGTCCAGGTGCTCGGTGGGGCGCTTGGTGAGGTAGTACAGCGTCCCACCCTTCGTGCCCGCCGCCGTGTCGTTGCCGCCCTTGCCGCTGGACGACGACCCGCCGCCGCAGGCCGCGACCGACAGCAGGAGTGCAGAGACCGCAAGTGCAGCCACTGGCTTTCGAGAGATGACCATGTGTGTGTTCTCCTTTTCGCGTCGCTCGCCCGTCGACGGCGGCGACGTCCGGCAACTCTTTGCTGCCGAAGCTCTAGTGGGTGGTGAGAGGTGAAGGGTCAGCGGGCGCCGCGGGGGTCCAGCGCGTCCCGGATGCCATCGCCGAGCAGGTTGAAGCTGACCACGATGACGGCGATCAGGAAGGCGGGGATGAAGAAGAAGAAGAAGTCTGCCTGGGAGTAGGTGATCGAGTCGGTGAGGATGTTGCCGAGCGTCGGCGTCGGCGGCTTCACCCCGACCCCGAGGAAGCTGAGCGCAGCCTCCGCTGAGATATAGGCAGGCATGGTCAAGGTGAAGTAGACCAGAAGGGGCGCCCACAAGTTGGGAAGCACCTCTTTGAAGTACATCCGTCGCCGAGGAGCCCCCATCAGCCGGGCCGCCTCGATGAACTCCCGCTCCCGGATCGAGAGCACCTGCCCCCGCACGATGCGGGCGATCGGTGGCCAGCCGAACAGTCCCAGGACGAAGGTGACGTAGATGCCGTTGGCCAGATCGCCCGCCGGCACGCCGATCTTGATCAGCGTGGCGACCGCTAGTCCGGACAGCGAGAGCAGCATCAGAGTCTGCGGGAACGACAGCGTCAGGTCGATCAGCCGGCCGATGGTCGCGTCGACGAAGCCACCGACGAAGCCGGAGACGATCCCGAGCACCGTGCCGACCCCGACCGCCACGATGGTGGCGGCAAGGGCGATCGCAAGCGAGGTGGTGATCCCCAGAACCAGTCGGGACAGCACGTCGCGCCCGATCCCCGGCTCGAGACCGAGGGGGTGGCTGAGGCTCACCCCGCCCAGGAAGCCCTTGGGGATGCCGCCTCCCTCGATGTCGAGGAACTTGGCAGAGCTGTGGTTCGTGAACGGGTCGAGAACGCCGAACTTCACCATCAGCGGCGCCAGGATCCCCACTATCAGGTAGAACGCCACGATCGCGAATGCGGCCATCGAGAGCTTGTCCTTGCGGAACCGGAACATCGCCAGCTGGGTCGGGGAGCGTCCTGCGATCTGCTCGACGGCCGTCCCGTCAGGACTGTGGTCACCGCTCGTCCGCGTGTGGCTCTCCAGCTCGCTCGCCGGACTCGTCATGTGCACCTCTGTGACGCAGGGATGTTGTGGAGGGTTAAGCCGGTCACGCCTGCCAGCAGACGACAGAGCGCGACTCTATGTGAACCGAGCACGACTATCGGTCTCGTACGCGTAACAATCTGGACACGACAAGAAGATTCGCTGCCTCGCCCTAGGACTGCGGGACAGCTGCCGCGGGACGGGCGTCCACACCCGCCTCCTTGCGCTGCTCCGCGGTGATCGGCGCGGGCGCCGCGGTGAGCGGGTCGTAGCCCGCACCCGTCTTCGGGAAGGCGATCACGTCGCGGATCGAGTCGGTGCCGGAGAGCAGCGCGC
>JBDTXF010000188.1:0-6314 GCA_040006355.1 Nocardioidaceae bacterium
AGGCCCGGTCCCGTGCGGCCGCCGAGGCGGCCGCCGCGCAGGGCGAGGCGAGCGCCGCCGCCGCCGAGCGCACCCGCCTCGTCCGGGAGCTGGCCAGTGCCCAGCACACCTCGGTGGCCCTGGCCCGGGCCCGCCAGACCGCGCTGGAGGAGATCGCCCGCAAGCTGGCCGAGGAGCTCGCCCGCCTCGCCGCCGCGGCCGCCGCTCGGGCCAGGGCCCGTGCCGACGCCGCAGCCGCGGCTCGCGCGGAGGCAGCCAGGTCCCGCGCAGCAGCGGCCGCAGCGGCCGCGGCGGCGGCTGCGAAGCCCGTGCGGTCCGTGCACCCGGGTCACCGCTCGAACAGCGGTGGCTCGTCGAGTGGTGCCTCCGGCACCCCCGCCTCGACACCGGCCCCCGCGCCGCCCCTTCCGGCTCCCGCGCCTGCTCCGGCGCCCAGCTCGGCGAGCCCTACCGCTGGGGGGCCGCCGGTCCGGGCTCGTGGGACTGCTCCGGGCTCACCATGGGGGCCTGGGGCGCCGCCGGCCGGTCGCTGCCGCACTACTCGGTGGCGCAGTACGCAGCCGGCACGCCGATCCCGGTCGGCGAGGCCAAGGCAGGCGACCTCTACTTCTGGAGCTCGAACGGCAGCCCGAGCGGGATCCACCACGTGGCGCTGGCGCTGGGCGGGGGCCGGTTCATCGAGGCACCGCACACCGGGGCGAACGTGCGCTACAACTCGGTCTACGCGTGGTACCCGGACTTCGCCGTCCGGCTGTGAGCAGGCCCGTCAGTGCGAGGGCTCAGGGACGCGAGGGCCCGGGATGTGACGGATCAGGGATGTGACGGATCAGGGATGTGACGGATCAGGGATGTGAGTGGGGCTGCCCTGGGCCATCGTGGTCCCGGTGTGACCCGCGGCCTCGGCGCGCTTGAAGGAGGCGTTCACCTCGGCCTCGGCGTCGGTGCGGCCGACCCAGTTGGCGCCCTCGACCGACTTGCCGGGCTCGAGGTCCTTGTAGACCTCGAAGAAGTGCTGGATCTCCAGGCGGTCGAAGCGGGAGACGTGGTTGATGTCGCGCAGGTGCTCCTGGCGCGGGTCGGTCGCCGGGACGCACAGCACCTTGTCGTCACCGCCGGCCTCGTCGGTCATGCGGAACATCCCGATGGCGCGGCACCGGATCAGGCAGCCCGGGAAGGTCGGCTCCTGGAGCAGCACCAGGGCGTCGAGGGGGTCGCCGTCGAGCCCGAGGGTGTTCTCGATGTAGCCGTAGTCGGCGGGATACTGCGTCGAGGTGAACAGCGTGCGGTCCAGACGGATCCGGCCGGAGTGGTGGTCGACCTCGTACTTGTTGCGCTGTCCCTTGGGGATCTCTACCAGTACGTCGAACTCCACGTTTCCTCCGATTCAAGGCCTGTCGGCAGCTCCGCTGCGACAGAGGATCAAGTGGTCCTTGGGCTAGTGTCCCGCACGACCGTCCAAAACGTGGAGCCGAGGGGAGCGGGCCGTGCCGCAAGGTGACGCAGACCACGTCGCCGCCTCGCCGGACGGGCCGCCCGAGGACCCGCCCTCCGACGAGGCTCCGGTCCGTCGTCATCGGCGCGGCCGCTGGGTCCGGCGCACGACGGCGGCGCTCGTCGTGCTGGTCCTGGTGGCCGCGGGCGCGACGTACGAGCTCGACCTGGGCAGCCGGTGGTTCGGCCGGCACCGGCCGTCGCCGGTCACCGCGCCCGCCGAGGTGCTCCCGCCTGCCGGGCTGAGGCTGCCCGCCGCGCGACGGGCCGCCGCGGTCGCGACGCCGAGGCCCGAGGGCACCGCCTCGGCAGCAGCCGTACGTCGTGCCGTCGCCTCGCTGGTGGCCTCGAGGAAGCTCGGCCGCCATGTCGTGGTCGTCGTCGCGCAGCTGTCGGACGGCAGGGTCGTCTACCGGCACGGGAAGGGTCCGGTGACGCCGGCGTCGACGATGAAGCTGCTCACCGCGGTGGCCGCCCTGGCGACGCTCGGCCCGCTGCACCGCTTCACCACCTCGGTGGTGCTCGCGCCGTCGAGCAACCGGGTCGTCCTGGTCGGTGGCGGTGACCCGCTGCTCACCGGCGCTCCGGCACCCGCGAGCGCCTACCCGGCCCGGGCGAACCTGGTGGCGCTGGCGGCCCGGACCGCGGCGGCGCTGAAGTCCCGTGGCCGCACACAGGTCCGGCTCGGCTACGACACCTCTCTGTTCAGCGGCCCCTCGGTCGACCCGCAGTGGGAGCCTTCCTACGTCCCCGAGGACGTCGTCAGCCCGGTCACGCCGCTGTGGGTCGACGAGGGCAGGGCGAAGCCAGGACTGGCCGACCGGTCACCGGACCCCGCGCTCGCGGCGACGAAGGTCTTCGCCGGCGCGTTGGAGCAGCGGCACATCAGGGTCCTCGGCACACCTTCACGGGCGGTGGCACCCCCGGCGTCCGCCGGCGGACGCCGGGTCGCTGCGGTGCGCAGCGCTCCGCTGGCGGAGATCGTCCAGCACATCGTCGAGGCCAGCGACAACGAGGGCGCCGAGACGCTGTCCCGTCAGGTCGCGGTGGCCCGGGGCGAGTCGGCCTCCTTCGTCGGCGGCGCGCGTGCGGTCCGCGGGGCCCTCCGTCGCCTCGGGATCAGCACCCGGGGCGACCGGATCTACGACGGCAGCGGGCTCTCCCGCCACGACCGGCTCGAGCCGGACACCCTCCTGTCGGTGATCCGCGCGGCGGCCTCGAGCGCCCACCCCGGCCTGCGCAGCGCGGTGTCCACCTTGCCGGTGGCGGGGTTCACCGGCTCGCTCGCCGCCCGCTTCCGGACCGGCGACCCGGCCGGGCGCGGCACGGTCCGGGCCAAGACCGGGACGCTCAACGGCGTGCACGGGCTCGCCGGCACGGTGACCACGCAGGACGGCGTCGTGCTGGGCTTCGTGGCGGTCGCGGACCGGGTGCGGCCGGAGAACACCCTCGACGCGCGCTCGCTGCTGGACCGGGTCGCCGCAGCGCTGGGCGGCTGCCGCTGCCGGGGCTGACGGCGGTCCCGGCGTAGGAGAGACCCCGTACTGTCGACGCATGCCTCCCCGCACCATGATCGACTGGGACCTCGCCGTCGCCACCGCCTCCCGGCTCGCCGGCCCCGGCCCGGTGATCACCCGCCCCGACGCGGACGCCGCGGTCGCCGAGCTGCGGGCGGACGCGGACCGTTCGACCGGGCTGGTGCGCGACTTCACCGGGCTCGAGGCCCGCGAGCGCACCGCACCGGTGCTGGTCGTGGACCGCACCGGCTGGATCCAGGCCAACGCCGACAGCTTCGCCGAGATCATCGGCCCCCTCGTCGACAAGCTGCGGGCCCGCCACGGCGGCTCCCCGGGGCTGACCGACACGGTCGGCTCGAAGGTCACCGGCCTGGAGGTCGGGGGCCTGCTCGGGTTCATGTCCTCCAAGGTGCTCGGCCAGTTCGACCCGTTCTACTCCGGCCCCGGCCTGGACGACGACGGCGCCTCGACCGGCCGGCTGCTGCTGGTGGCCCCCAACATCGTGCACGTCGAGAACGAGCTGGGGGTGGACCGCAGGGACTTCCGGCTGTGGGTCTGCCTGCACGAGGAGACCCACCGGGTCCAGTTCACGGCCGTGCCGTGGCTGCGCGACCACATCCGCGGCGAGGTCGAGCACCTCGTGGGCGGGGTCGACCCGGATCCCGCGAAGGTGGCGGCGATGATCGGTGACGGCCTGCGCCGGATCGGCGAGGTCGTGCGCGGCGACGACGCCGTCAGCCTGCTCGACATCTTCTCCACCCCCGAGCAGCGGGTCGTGATGGACCGGCTGACCGGGGTGATGTCCCTGCTCGAGGGTCACGCCGACGTGGTCATGGACGGCGTCGGCCCCAGCGTGATCCCCTCGGTCGAGGACATCCGGGCGAAGTTCAACCAGCGGCGCAAGGGCGCCGGGCCCCTCGACCGGGTGCTGCGCAGGCTGCTGGGCCTGGAGGCCAAGATGGCGCAGTACCGCGACGGTGCCGCGTTCGTCCGCGGCGTCGTGGGCAAGGTGGGGATGGCCGACTTCAACGCGGTCTGGGCCGGGCCAGACAACCTCCCGTCGAAGGCCGAGATCGGCGACCCCGAGGCCTGGGTCCGCCGCGTGCACGGCTGAGCGCCGCGGTGTCGCTCGACCCCGCGGTGGCCGCGGTCCGCCTCGCCGTACGCCGCGTGCTCGGGCAGCTGGACGAGCCGCTGGTGGTCGTGGCCTGCTCCGGGGGTGCCGACTCGCTCGCCCTGCTGTCGGCGGCCCGGATCGAGGGCCACCGGCTCGGGCTCGTCGTCGTCGGCGTGACGGTGGACCACGGCCTGCAGGAGGGGTCGGCCGAGCACGCGCAGTGGGTCGTCGCCGCGATGGCCGCACGGGGGGCCGACGAGACGGTATGCGTGCGCGTGGACGTGACCGCGTCGGGTCAGGGACCCGAGGCGGCCGCCCGCGAGGCGCGCTACGCGGTGCTGGGAGAGGTCGCCCGGCGGGTCGGCTCCGGCGTCGTGCTGCTCGGCCACACCCGCGACGACCAGGCGGAGACGGTGCTCCTCGGGCTGACCCGCGGATCCGGGAGCCGCTCCCTGGCAGGGATGCGTCCACGCTTCGAGGTGTTCCACAGGCCGCTGCTCGACGTCACCCGTGCCCAGACCGAAGCCGCGTGCCGCGCCGAGCGCATCGACTTCTGGTCCGACCCGCACAACGAGGACCCGCGGTTCACGAGGTCACGCGTGCGGCACCGGGTGCTTCCCGTTCTCGAGGCGGAGCTCGGGCCGGGAGTTGCTGCCGCGCTCGCCCGGACCGCCGACCAGCTGCGGGAGGACAGCCACGCCCTCGACGAGATCGCCGGCCGGGTGAAGCAGGACGTCACCCGTGACGGTGCCCTGGACACCGGGGGCCTGGAGGCGCACCCGGCTGCGGTGTTGAGGCGGGTCCTGCGACTGGCGGCCCTGGCGGCCGGCTGTCCGCCTTCGGAGCTGTTCCGGGTGCACCTGCTGGCCCTGAGCGGGATGGTCGAGGGACCCGAGAGCGCGGTCCGGCACAAGCAGGTCCAGCTGCCCGGGCACGTCACTGCCTACCGCGACGGCGATCTCCTGCGGTTCCGCCCGACCGCTGTGGCAGGCTGAGGACCATGGATGAAGCGGACGTCGAGGGCGACCTGGTCAACATCCTCTTCACCGAGGAGCAGATCCAGGCCCGGCTCGGTGAGCTGACCGCCGTGATCGAGCAGGACTACCAGGGCAAGGACATCTTGCTGGTCGGGGTCCTGCGGGGCGCGGTGATGGTGATGGCCGACCTGTCCCGGCACTTCGGCCGCCACGTCGAGATGGACTGGATGGCGATCTCGTCCTACGGCTCCGGCACCAAGTCCTCGGGGGTGGTGCGGATCCTCAAGGACCTCGACACCGACATCACCGGGCGGCACGTGCTGGTCGTCGAGGACATCATCGACACGGGTCTGACGCTGTCCTGGCTGGTGTCGAACCTGGGCTCGCGCTCACCGGCCTCGGTCGAGATCGTCACCCTGCTCCGCAAGCCCGAGGCGCTGCAGATGTCCGTCGAGGTCAAGTACGTCGGCTACGACATCCCCAACGAGTTCGTCGTCGGCTACGGCCTCGACTACGACGAGCGCTACCGCAACCTGCGGTCGATCGGCACGCTCTCCCCGCACGTCTACACGTGAGCGGGGACGGGACCGGGGCGGGCCCTCCCCTGTGCGCTGACAGCGAACAGGGGATGATGACAGGAACCGCGGACGTGGTCTCGCTCGTTGGACTCCGCGTGTACCGTCGTTTTGTCGTTGGTTTGAGCTGGCAGGAGGTCGGGGCGAACGCCCCGAACAATGGACGTTAAGCGTATTTTCCGCGGTCCGTGGGTCTGGATCGTCGTAGCGGTGGTGGGCGTTCTCCTCGCGCTCCAGTTCCTCTCGCCCAACGGCGGCTACAACGAGATCGACACCTCCAAGATGAGCAGCTACATCTCCAACGGGGACGTCAAGACGGTCACCTTCGTCGATCGCGACCAGACCATCCAGGCAGAGCTGAAGGACGGCAAGAAGGTCACCGCCTCCTGGGTGATGGGTCAGCAGCGCGACCTCGTGAAGGCCGCGCAGGCGGGCGTCAAGAGCGGTGCCATCGCCGACTACAACGTCAAGGTCGCCAAGCCCAGCCTGCTCAGCTCGCTGCTGATGACGCTCCTGCCCTTCGTGATCATCGTGGTGATCTTCCTGTTCCTGATGAACCAGGTGCAGGGTGGCGGTGGCCGGGTCATGCAGTTCGCCAAGTCCAAGGCCAAGCTGATCACCAAGGACATGCCGAAGA
>JBDTXF010000189.1:0-6307 GCA_040006355.1 Nocardioidaceae bacterium
ACCTGGTGATCTCCGACCGCAAGAAGGACGTGATCATCTCCGGCGGTGAGAACGTCTCCTCCATCGAGGTCGAGGACGCACTGATGTCGCACCCGGACGTCAAGGAGGTCGCGGTGATCGGCATCCCCGACGAGAAGTGGGGCGAGCTGATCACGGCGCTGGTCGTCCCCGACGGTGAGGTCGACGAGGCAGACCTGATCGCGCACTGCCGGACCGTCCTGGCGGGCTACAAGTGCCCCAAGCGGATCGACTTCGTCGACGAGCTGCCGCACACGGCGACCGGCAAGCTGCAGAAGTTCAAGCTCCGGCAGGCCTTCTGGGAGGGCCACGAGCGGCAGGTCAACTAGTCCCGGCCCGGCGACGCGCACCCCTTGTCGGACGCCCGGGGCCACCTTGGGACAATCATCGGCGTGAGAGCCCTGCTGCTGGAGAACCTGCACCCCCTGGCGTCCTCGATCCTGACCGAGGCCGGGATCGAGGTGGAGACCCGGAGCGGCGCGCTGAGCGAGGAGGAGCTGATCGCCGACCTCGAGCGGTTCGACCTGCTCGGCATCCGGTCCAAGACCGAGGTGACCGCCCGGGTGCTCACCGCGCGGCCCGACCTGGTGGCGGTGGGAGCGTTCTGCATCGGGACCAACCAGATCGACCTGGAGGCGGCGACCCGGCACGGGATCGCGGCGTTCAACGCGCCGTACTCCAACACCCGCTCGGTGGTGGAGCTGGCGATCGCGAACATCATCGCGATGGCCCGCCGGCTCACCGAGCGCGACAAGGCGCTGCACGCCGGCATCTGGGACAAGTCCGCCGACGGCAGCCACGAGGTGCGGGGGCGGACGCTCGGGATCGTCGGCTACGGCAACATCGGGTCGCAGCTGTCCGTGGTCGCGGAGATGCTCGGCATGCGGGTCTACTTCTACGACACCGACGAGAAGCTGGCGCTCGGCAACGCCAAGCGCTGCTCGTCCCTCGAGGAGCTCCTCGACGTCGCGGAGGCGGTGACGCTGCACGTGGACGGCCGCGCGGGCAACGCCGGCATCTTCGGGCGCGAGCAGCTCGCCCGGATGCGGCCCCGGTCGCTGTTCTTGAACCTCTCACGTGGCTTCGTGGTGGACTACGACGCGCTCCGCGACGCCATCGTCTCCGGACACGTGGCCGGGGCCGCGGTCGACGTCTTCCCGGTCGAGCCGCGCAAGCGCGGTGACGCGTTCGACTCACCGTTGCGCGGGCTGCCCAACGTGATCCTGACCCCGCACGTCGGCGGCTCCACCGAGGAGGCGCAGGAGGACATCGGCCGGTTCGTCGGCACGAAGCTGCGCGACTACGTGCTGTCGGGGAGCACCGCGCTGTCGGTGAACCTGCCCACCCTGACCCCGGGCAGGTCGGCGCACGCGCAGCGGATCGCGCACATCCACCAGAACACCCCCGGTGTGCTGGCCAAGGTCAACCAGGTGCTCGCCGAGCACGAGGTGAACATCGGCGGGCAGGTGCTGGCCACCCGCGGCCAGACCGGCTACGTCGTCACCGACACCGGCTCCGGGCTGTCCTCGCAGGTGATGGCGGCGCTGCGCGCGGTGCCCGAGACGATCCGGCTTCGCGTCATCGACTGACCCGTGTCGCTCACCCACGGCTGGGTACGGTCAAGGCATGACCATCTACCAGAGCGTGAACCCAGCCACCGGTGAGACCCTCGAGGAGTTCCCCACCCTTGACGAGCAGGGGGTCGAGACGGCGTTGGCCCGGGTCACCTCCGGCTTCGCCGAGTGGCGGCAGTGGTCCCCGGTCGACCGGGCCGCGGTCCTCACCAAGGTCTCCGAGCTGTACGACGAGCGGGCCGACGAGCTCGCCGCGACCATCTCCCTCGAGATGGGCAAGCCGGTCCGCGAGGCGAAGGGAGAGGTCAAGCTCTCCTCGATGATCTACGCCTACTACGCCGACCACGGCCCGGGCCTGCTCGAGGACGAGGTGCTCGACGTACCAGGAGCCGACGAGTCGGTGGTCCGCAAGCTGCCGGTCGGGCCGCTGCTCGGGGTGATGCCGTGGAACTTCCCCTACTACCAGGTGGCCCGCTTCGCTGCGCCGAACCTGATGCTCGGCAACACGGTGCTCCTCAAGCACGCGCCGAGCTGCCCGCGGGCCGCGCTGCTGATGGAGGAGATCTTCGTCGCAGCGGGGCTGCCCGCCGACGCCTACGTCAACATCTTCGCGTCCAACGAGCAGATCGCCGACATGATCGCCGACCCCCGGGTGCACGGCGTCTCGCTGACCGGCTCGGAGCGGGCCGGCGCGGCCGTCGCCGAGGTCGCCGGACGCAACCTGAAGAAGGTGGTCCTCGAGCTCGGTGGCTCCGACGCCTTCATCGTGCTCGACTCCTCGGACATGGACGCCACCGTCAAGTCGGCGACCCGGGGCCGGATGTCCAACACCGGCCAGGCCTGCAACGCCGCCAAGCGGTTCGTGGTGCTGGAGCCCTACTACGACGAGTTCGTGGCCAAGCTGACCGCGTCGTTCTCGGCGATGACCCCGGGTGACCCCTCGGACCCGAAGACCGCGATCGGGCCGCTGTCGTCGCAGAGCGCCGCTGACACCCTGACCGAGCAGGTCGAGACCGCCGTGTCCGAGGGGGCCACCGTCCTGGTCGGCGGGACCAGGATCGACGGCCCGGGGGCCTTCGTGCAGCCCACCCTGCTCGCCGACGTCAAGCCCGGGATGCGTGCCTACTCCGAGGAGCTGTTCGGTCCGGTCGGGGTGGTCTACAAGGTGTCGTCGGCCGACGAGGCCGTGGATCTGACCAACTCCTCGTCCTTCGGCCTGTCCGGCTCCGTCTGGAGCTCGGACCTGGAGGCCGCCCGCGAGGTGGCCGACCGCCTCGATGTCGGGATGGCGTTCGTCAACGAGCACGGCACGACCCTGCCGGGCCTGCCCTTCGGAGGCGTCAAGCGCTCGGGGTTCGGCCGGGAGCTCGGTCCCTGGGGCATGGACGAGTTCGTGAACAAGAAGCTGGTCCGGGTCTCCAAGCGCTGAGCCCTCAGGGCAGCAGGACGACCTTGCCGAGCACGGTCCGGGACTCGGCAAGGGCGAGGGCCGTGCCGGCCTCGGTCAGGGGGAGCCGGGCCGCGACGTGGGCCGTCAGGGCGCCGTCGCTCAGCAGCGCGAAGACACCGGTGAGGTCGGTGTGCAGCCGGGTGCGGAACGCCGCCCTGCGCCAGGACCCTCCCCACAGGTTGTAGAAGGTCGCGTGATGACCGTTGGGCAGCGCGTCACGCAGCAGGATCGGGACGAGCATCCGCACGAACAGCCACACCACCGACCCGCTGTCCTCGAGGCCGGCGGCGGTGCCGTAGCAGACCAGGGTCCCGCCGGGTGCCAGCATCGCGAACGAGCGCCGGAAGCTGTCGCCACCGAGGTGGTCGAAGACCGCGTCGAAGCCGGCGGGCGCCAGCTCCGCGAGGCGATCCGCCAGGGCCGGGTCGCGGTAGTCGACCGGCTGGACGCCCATCGCCCGCAGCTGCTCGTGGTGACGCGGGGCCGCGGTCCCCACCACGGTCGCCCCGGCGAGCCGGGCCAGCTGGACCAGGACGGTCCCGACCCCGCCGTTCGCGCCGTGGACAAGGACGGTGTCGCCGGCCCCGACCTTCGCGTCTCGGTGCAGCATCTGCCAGGCGGTGACCCCGTTGACGATCATCGACTCCGCCTCCGCCGGGTCGAGACCCGCAGGCACGTCGACCAGGTCGGCCGCCGCGAGCACGACGTAGGTCGACCAGCCGCCGGTCTTGGTGAGCGCAGCGAAGCGACGTCCGACCAGCGCCTCGTCGACGCCAGGGCCGACGGCGGCGACCGTGCCGACCAGGTCGTAGCCCGGGACGAAGGGGAAGGCCGGCTGTCCGGGGTAGCGACCCCGACGCATGCCCTTCTCGGCGAAGGACACCCCGGTCGCCTCGACCCGGACGAGGGCCTGTCCCTGACCCGGCTCGTCGATGGTGCGCTCACGGACCTGCAGCCCGTCCGGCTCGACGAGGCCGGGAAGCACGACCTCGGTGGTGTGGATGCTCATCGGATCTCCTTCGTTCGTGATGATATCTTGCGATAGTTATAGCCTATAACACTCTAGAGTGTCCATCACTGATGTGAGGGAGCCCTGATGCCGCAGCCGACCGACGGACCACGTGCCCGCTACCGCGAGCAGGTCCGGACAGAGGTGCACGACCACGCCTGGGCCCAGATCGCCGAAGCGGGGGCGTCCGGCCTGTCCCTGAAGGCGATCGCGCAGCAGATGGGGATGACCGCGCCCGCGCTCTACCGCTACTTCGCGAGCCGCGACGACCTGCTCACCGAGCTGGTGCTCGCGGCCTACCGCGACCTGGCCGAGACCGTCGAGGCGGCCGCGGCGCGCACCGGTGACCCCACCCGGCAGGTCCGTGCGGTCTCTGGTGCGCTCCGGGTGTGGGCGGTGCAGGCACCGCAGCGCTACCTGTTGATCTACGGCACCCCGGTGCCTGGCTACACGGCACCGCCCGAGGCCACCGAGCTCGCGCAACGGATCTTCGCGCCCTTGCAGTCGGCGCTCGCCGCCCGCCTGACCGGGGCCCGACGGGAGAGGCGGTCCTTCGACCTGACGGTGCGGCTCTGGACCCGGCTGCACGGCGTGCTCAGCCTCGAGGCGGCCGGCCACTTCGACACCATGGACGTGGAGCCGGCGACCCTCTTCGCCCACGAGCTGGCCTCGGTGCTCGAGAGCTGACCTCCTAAGGTGGTGGACGTGGCTGACGAGACGACTCCCCCGACCGCACCCGACACCGACGACCCGACACCGAGCACCACACCGGCGGAGCCGCAGGACGACCTGGTCAGCACCCGCCACCAGCTGCGGGTCGGACGCACCACGCTCGACTACACCGCCACGACCGGGCGGGTGGTGCTGCGGGAGGAGGTCCACAAGGACGGGACGTTCACCGGGTTCCGGCCGAAGGCCGAGATGTCGCTGACCTCCTACGTGGTCGACGGCGGCGCCCCCGACCGTCCGGTCACGTTCGCGTTCAACGGCGGGCCCGGGAGCTCGAGCGTGTGGCTGCACCTCGGTCTGCTCGGGCCGCGACGGGTGCTGATGGGGGACGTGGGCGCGCTGCTGCCCCCGCCGTACGCCCTCGCGGACAACGCCGAGTCCCTGCTCGCGGTCAGCGACCTGGTGTTCATCGACCCGGTCTCGACGGGCTACTCCCGCACGCTCGAGGGCACCAAGGCCGAGCCGTTCCACGGCTACCAGGGCGACATCGAGTCGGTCGGCGAGCTGATCCGGATCTGGACCTCGCGGCACAGGCGGTGGATGTCGCCCAAGTTCGTCGCCGGGGAGTCCTACGGCACACTGCGCGGCGCCGCGCTCGTCGAGCACCTGCAGACCCGGCACGCGATGTACCTCAACGGCCTGATCCTGATCTCCAGCGTCCTGGACCTCTCCTCGATCGACTTCGAGAAGCAGCGCAACGACCGCGCGCACGCCCTCTACCTGCCGACCTACGCCGCGATCGCGCACTTCCACGGCAGGCTCGGCCGGAGGTCGCTGCGGTCGGCGATCGCCGACGCGGAGGAGTACGCCGCGCGCGACTACCCGTGGGTGCTCTCCCGCGGCGACCGGCTGACGGCTCGTGAACGGACGGCTGCCGTCCGCAAGATCGCGTCGCTGACCGGGCTCAGCGAGGACTACGTCGACCGTGCGGAGCTGCGCATCGAGCACATCCGGTTCTTCGGGGAGCTGCTCCGGGACGAGCGCCGCGTCGCCGGGCGGCTCGACGGCCGGTTCTCGGGACCCGCGGCATCCGCCCTCGCCGAGGAGATGGACGCCGACCCCGCGATGGACGCGATCCGCGGTCCCTACGCAGCCGCCTTCAACCACTACGTGCGCGACGAGCTCGGCTACGAGAGCGACCTGCCCTATGAGCAGCTGACCTCACGCGTGCACCCGTGGTCGTTCAAGGACTTCGAGGGCCGGCCGATCGACGTCACCCCGCAGCTCGAGCGGGCGATGCGGGCCAACCCGCACCTGCAGGTGCACGTCGGCTACGGGTACTACGACGGCGCGACCCCGCACTTCGCCGCCGAGGACGTGATCGCCCACCTCCGGATCCCCGAGGAGCTGCGGGCCAACATCGAGCACCGGTACTACGAGGCCGGGCACATGATGTACGTCCACGAGCCGTCGCGGCGCAAGCAGAGCAAGGACCTCGCGGCGTTCGTGACCCGCGCCAGCACCCGCTGACCCGCCGAGTCGGCGCGTCTGCACGTCTCAACCCCGCCGAGTCGGCGCGTCTGCAGG
>JBDTXF010000190.1:0-6292 GCA_040006355.1 Nocardioidaceae bacterium
ATGTCCGACCTCTGCCTCGACGAGTTCACCGACCACGGGCACTGCGGGGTGCTGACCGCGTCCGGGACCGTCGACAACGACGCCACCCTCGAGCTCTACGCCGAGATGGCGCTGGCCCAGGCGGCTGCCGGCGTCGACCTGGTCGGCCCGAGCGGCATGATGGACGGCCAGGTCGGGGTCATCCGGGAGGCGCTCGACGGTGCCGGCCACCAGGACGTCGCGATCCTGGCCTACTCCGCGAAGTACGTCTCGGCGTTCTACGGACCGTTCCGCGAGGCCGTCGACTCCTCCCTGCAGGGCGACCGCCGGACCTACCAGCAGGACGGCGGCAACCTCGTGGAGGGAGTCCGCGAGGCGATGCTCGACGTCGAGGAGGGCGCCGATCTGGTGATGGTCAAGCCGGCCCTGGCCTACCTCGACGTGATCCGGGCCGTCCGCGAGGCGGTCGACGTGCCGGTCGCGGCCTACAACATCTCGGGCGAGTACGCCATGGTCGAGGCCGCGGCCGCGCACGGCTGGATCGATCGGGACGCCGCGATCCTGGAGACGCTGACCTCGATCCGGCGCGCCGGCGCCGACGTCGTGCTGACCTACTGGGCCGCCGAGGTCGCCGGGCGGCTGGGGTGAGCCTCCCGGGCGCTGAGCAGCCCCGGGGTAGCACGTCTCACACCGTCCTGGCCGGACCGGGTTCGTGGTCTGGACCGCGAGAGGGGGAGAATGCCGGAGTGAGCGTTGCTTCCTCGTCCCCCCCAGCCGCCCTTCCGACCGCCAGGTCCGCCGCCCTCTTCGAGCGGGCGCACGCGGTCACCCCCGGAGGGGTCAACTCGCCGGTCCGGGCGTTCAACGCGGTCGGTGGCACCCCGCGCTTCATCGAGCGTGCCGCTGGCCCCTACCTCTACGACGTGGACGGCAACGAGTACGTCGACCTGGTCTGCAGCTGGGGCCCGATGCTGCTCGGTCACGCGCACCCCGAGGTGCTGGAGGCCGTGCACGCGGCGGTGCTGCGCGGCACGTCGTACGGCACCCCCACGCGGCCCGAGGTCGAGCTGGCCGAGGAGATCGTCGCGCGCACGCCGGTGGAGAAGGTGCGCTTCGTGTCCTCGGGCACCGAGGCGACGATGTCCGCGATCCGGCTGGCCCGCGGCTTCACCGGTCGCGAGCTCGTGGTCAAGTTCGCCGGCTGCTACCACGGCCACGTCGACTCGCTGCTCGCCCAGGCCGGATCCGGGCTGGCCACCCTGGCGGTCCCCGGCACCCCCGGGGTGCCTGCCGCGTCGACCGCCGGCACCATCGTGCTGCCCTACAACGACCCGGAGGCCGTCGAGGTCGCGGTCGCCGAGCACGGCGACCAGATCGCCTGCGTGATCACCGAGGCCGCGCCCGGCAACATGGGCGTCGTCCCCCCGGCTCCCGGGTTCAACCGGATGCTCTCGCAGACCTGTGCGCGGCACGGCGCGCTGTTCGTCAGCGACGAGGTGATGACGGGTTTCCGGGTGACCCGCTCGGGCCACCACGGCCTGGACGGCGCAGTGGAGGGCTGGGCCCCGGACCTGGTGACCTACGGCAAGGTGATGGGCGGCGGCTTCCCGGCCGCCGCGTTCGGCGGGCGGGCCGACGTGATGTCGATGCTGTCCCCCGAGGGACCCGTCTACCAGGCCGGCACGCTGGCGGGGAACCCGGTGGCGACGACCGCCGGCCTCGCCACCCTGCGGCTGGCCACCGACGACGTCTACGCCCACCTGGACAAGACGTCGCAGGTGCTGCGTGAGGGCGCCGGCGCCGCGCTCACCGAGGCCGGGGTGCCGCACGTCGTCCAGAACGTCGGCAACATGTTCAGCGTGTTCTTCACCCCCGAGGGTGTCGCGGCGGTCCCGGACTTCGCCACCGCCGGCACCCAGCACCTCGGGCGGTTCAAGGCGTTCTTCCACGCGATGCTCGACCAGGGTGTCTACCTGCCACCGAGCGCGTTCGAGGTGTGGTTCCTCTCCGCCGCCCACGACGACCGGGCCGTCGACCGCATCCTCGAGGCGTTCCCCGCCGCAGCGCGCGCAGCGGCCGCCGTCCGGGGAGCGTGATGAGCGAGCGGACCGTCGTCCACCTGCTGCGGCACGGCGAGGTGCACAACCCCGGCGGCGTGCTCTACGGCCGGCTGCCGGGCTTCCACCTCTCCCTGCTCGGCCAGCAGATGGCCCAGCGGGTCGCGGACACCGTCGGGGACCGAGACATCGTCCGCGTCGTCGCCTCCCCGCTGGAGCGTGCCCAGGAGACGGCCCGACCGCTGTCGCTGGCCCGCGGGGTGGACACCGTCTCGGACGCCCGCCTGATCGAGTCCACGAACGTCTTCGAGGGTCGCCGGTTCAGCGTCGGCGACAGCATCCTGCGCAAGCCGGGCACCTGGCGGCACCTGTGGAACCCCTTCCGGCCGTCGTGGGGCGAGCCCTACACCGCGGTCGCCGCCCGGATGATGGCCGCGGTGTACGACGCGCGTGACGCCGCCCGCGGCCACGAGACGGTGCTCGTCTCGCACCAGCTGCCGGTCTGGGTCACCCGGCTGCACGTCGAGGGCCGCTCCTTCCTGCACAACCCCAAGCACCGGCAGTGCACGCTGTGCAGCCTGACGTCACTGTTCTTCGACGGCGACACGCTCACCACGCTGCGCTACTCCGAGCCGGCCGCCGACCTCATCCCGGTCAAGGACCGCAACCAGGCGTTCTCCTCCGGCAGCGGTCCCGTCGCAGGTGGGACGCCCACGTCGTGACGTCCGTCCCCCTGCGCGCCTGCGCCGTGCTGGCGGCCGCCGCCCTGGCCTCCGGTGTGCTGGCCGGCTGCTCGAGCGACGTCGGCTCGTCCGGCGACCAGGGCTACGTCGCCGGCAAGGGCATCATCACCTCGCTCAAGGTGGCTGACCGCAAGCAGCCCGGTGAGGTCTCCGGCACCACGCTGGCTGGTCGTCCGGCGTCGCTCGGCGACTACCGCGGCAAGGTCGTGGTGATCAACGTGTGGGGGTCCTGGTGCCCGCCGTGCCGGGCCGAGGCGCCGATGCTGGCGCAGGCGGCCCGCGCGCTCAGCAGCAAGGGCGTGGTGTTCCTCGGCATCAACTCCCGCGACCCCGAGCAGGCCGGGCCGCGGGCCTTCGAGCGCCGCTACCGGATCCCCTACGACTCGATCTACGACCCGGACGGCCGGACCCTGCTGGCCTTCGACGGGACGCTGTCGCCCAACTCCATCCCGAGCACGGTGATCATCGACGGGCAGGGCCGGGTGTCCGGCAGCGTGATCGGCGAGATCAGCCGCACCACCCTCGACGACCTCGTCGACGACGCGTCGACCCCCGGCGGGGGCGGCGCATGACCCTGCTCGACGTGGGCGGCTGGTTCCAGGGCACCGTCTTCTCCGGCTCCCTGGTGCTCGCGCTGCCGGTCGCGCTGCTCGCGGGCGCCGTCTCGTTCTTCTCCCCGTGCGTGCTGCCGCTCCTGCCGGGCTACCTGTCCTACGCCACCGGGCTCTCGGGGGTCGACCTCGAGCAGGCCAAGCGCGGCCGGATGGTCCTCGGCAGCTTCCTGTTCGTGCTGGGGTTCTCGTTGGTCTTCGTCTCCTACGGCGCGCTGTTCGGCTCCCTGGGCGACTGGCTGATCGTCTACCGCCGGCAGATCTCCGTGGTCCTGGGGGCGTTCACCATCCTCGTGGGGGCGGCGTTCGTGGGGCTGGTCCCGCTGCTGCAGCGCGACGTCCGCATCCACAAGGTGCCCGCGGTCGGACTGGCGGCGGCGCCGCTGCTCGGGGTGCTGTTCGGGGTCGGCTGGACGCCCTGCATCGGGCCGACGCTCACCGCCGTCGAGGCCCTGGCGGTCAACCAGGGCACGGCGGGGCGCGGTGCTCTGCTCAGCCTCGCCTACGCCCTCGGGCTCGGGGTCCCCTTCATCATCGCGGGGTTCGCGTTCCGCCGGATGCTGGGTGCGGTGCGCTGGGTGCGCCGTCACCAGGTCTGGGTGACGCGGCTCGGCGGGCTGATGCTGATGGCGGTCGGCATCCTGCTGGTCACCGGGCTCTGGGACCAGTGGGTGGTCGACCTGCAGTCCGCGATCCCCGGCTTCGAGGCACCCGTATGAGCCGCTCATGAGCACCGACACCACCATCCCCGAGACCCCCGACACCGAGGCGGGCGGGTCCGCGACCACGCCGCCGACCCCGCCCTCGACCCCCCCGGCGCTGAGCCCGGTCGAGCTGTCGCGCTGGGCGTGGCGCCAGCTCACCTCGATGCGCACCGCGCTGGTGCTGCTGTTCCTGCTGGCCCTCGCGGCCGTCCCCGGATCGGTGGTCCCGCAGCGGAACATCGACTCGGTCAAGGTCAGCCAGTGGCAGGACGCGCACCCGTCCCTGACCCCGCTCTACGACCGGCTGGGGCTGTTCACGGTCTATGGCTCCGCCTGGTTCTCGGCCATCTACATCTTGTTGATGGTCTCGCTGGTGGGCTGCGTGGTGCCGCGGCTGCGGATCTACTGGCGCGCTGCCCGGGCCCGTCCACCGCGGGTGCCCCGGCACCTGTCCCGGCTGCCCGAGTCCCGCAGGTTCGAGGTCGACGCGCGCGACGCCGAGGCCGTGCTCGCGCGGGCCACGGCGGTGCTGCGCAAGCGGCGCTACCGGGTGGCCACCCACGACGGCGCCGTCTCCGCGGAGAAGGGCTACCTGCGCGAGGCCGGCAACCTGCTCTTCCACCTGTCCGTGCTGGTCGTGCTGGTGGGCTTCGCCTACGGCCAGCTCTTCGGCTACAAGGGCGGCGTGATCACCATCGTCGGGCAGGGCTTCTCCAACACCCTGAGCCAGTACGACGACTTCGCGCCCGGCAAGGTGTTCAGCGCAAACGACCTCGCGCCGCTCAGCTTCAAGGTCGACGACTTCCACGTGAAGTGGCTGACCAGCGGACCCGAGATGGGCCAGCCGGAGTCCTTCGACGCGAACCTCACCTACGAGACGAAGCCGGGCGCCACCCCGCAGCACCACGACCTCGCGGTGAACCACCCGCTGGAGACGGGCAGCACCAACGTCTTCCTGGTCGGCCACGGCTATGCGCCGGTGGTCACCATCCGCGGCGGCGACGGCAAGGTGGCCAAGCAGGGTCCGGTGGTCTTCCTGCCCCAGGACACCTCGTTCGCGTCGTTCGGCGTGATCAAGGCCCCCGACGCGGGACCCGAGCAGATCGGCTTCGAGGGCCTGTTCCTGCCGACGTACGGCTTCACGATGCAGCGGGGGCCCTACTCCCAGTTCCCTGACATCCTCGATCCGGTGCTCTCCCTGGTGCCCTACCACGGCGACCTCGGGCTGGACAGCGGCCGGTCGCAGTCGGTCTACACCCTGGACAAGGCCGGGCTGAAGACCTTCAAGAGCTCCTCGGCCACTCTCGGCCCGACCAGGCGCATCAAGCTCGGTGTGGGCCAGACGGTGACCCTGCCGGACGGCCAGGGGTCCATCCGGTTCGACGGCGTGCAGCGCTGGGTGAAGCTCCAGGTCAGCCACAGCCCGGGCAAGGGGATCGCCCTGGGAGGCGTCTCGCTGGCCATCCTCGGGCTGATGGGCTCGCTGTTCATCCGCCCCCGACGAGCCTGGGTCCGGGTCACCGGTGACCCGGACGGATCCGGGCGTACCGTGGTGGAGCTGGCTGGGCTCGATCGCAGCTCAGGCGGCGACCTCGGCGACGAGGTCGACGAGCTGGAGCGCCTCGTCAGGACCTCGACCCCCGGATCCGACCCCGAAAGAGAGCACGCGTGAGCACCGCGGACTTCGCCTCGTTCAGCAACAACGCCATCATGTTCGCCTCGATCGTCTACGTCTTGGCGTTCTTGGCGAACCTCGTCGAGTCGGTGGTGCTCCGATCCCTGCCGGACCCGGCCGAGGCGGCCACCGAGCGCGCCACCGCGCGCCAGTCGGTGTCGGTGGGTGCCGGCGGCTCGCTGCCCGCCACCGGCATGCCCGCCGAGGACGACGTCGAGACGACCGGGGAGCTGCGGGTCGAGAAGTGGGGCCGGATCGGCGTCGCGCTGACCGTGGTCGGCTGTGCCCTGCACCTGGCCGGCCTGGTCTCCCGCGGTCTCGGCTCGGACCCGATCCGGGTGCCCTGGGGCAACATGTACGAGTTCACCCTGGCCGGCACGTTCGGGGTCAGCCTGATGTACCTCGTGCTGATGCGGCGCTACCACCTGCGCTGGATGGGCGTCTTGATCACCGGGTTCCTCGTCGTGGTGCTGATGCTCGACCAGCTGGTGCTCTACCAGGACGCCGGCCCGCTGGTCCCCGC
>JBDTXF010000191.1:0-6270 GCA_040006355.1 Nocardioidaceae bacterium
ACCGGATGGTGCGGATGGTCGACGACCTCTTCGAGCTGTCCCGGATCCACGCCGGGGTGATCCCGCTCGACGTGCAGACCGTCGAGCTCGGCGACGTGGTGAGCGAGGCGATCGCCGGCGCCGACCCGGTGGCCCGGGCCAAGGGCGTCCGGCTCGGCGGTGCGGTCGAACCGGGTGTGCTGCTGCGCGCCGACCCGGCCGGGCTGTCCCGGGTGGTCGCCAACCTGGTGACCAACGCGATCCGGCACACCCCCGCCGACGGCAGCGTCGAGGTCACCGGTCGCGCCGTCCACGACGGCATCGAGCTGAGCGTGGCCGACGGGTGCGGCGGCATCCCCGCGGACGACCTGGCCCGGGTGTTCGACGTCGCCTGGCGCGGCAGCCAGGCGCGCACCCCCGCCGAGGACACCGGCGCCGGCCTCGGGCTGGCCATCGTCAAGGGCCTCGTGGAGGCCTACGACGGGCGCGTCGAGGTCCGCAACCATCCGCCGGGCTGCCGGTTCCTGGTGCGCCTCCCGTGCTGAGGGCTCGCGGGGGTCGCGGTCGCGAACGAACCTCCGAGAACCCCCTCAGACGGTCGCGGAGCGAGGTGAGCGACGCGACGTCCGCCCCAGCGACTGGCCGACCAGACCCACGACGATGAGGACGACCGCGACCACTGCCGGCGGGAGCAGCGCCCGCAGCACGTCCGAGCGCTCGGCCCGGAGCACGACTGCCGCTGCGTCGGCGGCCGTGCTCGAGCTCACCGCCGCGGCGAGTGCGGGCAGCGCCCAGAAGGCCAGCGCCGCCACCGCTGTGCTCAGCAGAAGCGCCACCCCCACCGAGCGGACCGTCCGGACGCGGTGCGGGGAGACCAGCAGCGCCACCGCGAACAGCACCAGGGTCGCCACCGCGCCCCGGGTGGCCACGAACCAAGACACGTCGCGCGCCCTCTGGTAGTGGGAGAAGTAGTCCGAGGGGACCGAGACCCGGGTGCCGCCCGCTGCGGCGGCCAGCTGGTCGGCGAGCCCGGGCTGCCCGGCGCTGCGCAGCGCCCGGGTGATCTGGCGCCGCAGCGGCGCCAGGTCGACGTCGCCGCGCGCGTCCATGGACACCGAGCCGACGGCTCGGTGCGCGGTGTCCGACCCGGCGAGACCGTCGATCAGGTCGCGGTCGGTCTGGGAGAGCCGCTGGTAGCCCGGCACGGTCTGGTTGAGCACCTTGTGCAGCAGGTCGGGCTCGTCCAGCGCCGCGGACAGGGCCTGTCCGGCCCGGTCCGGGTCGAGCACGACCTGGTGCGCGACGTAGGCCCCCAGGGTCGCGGTGCCGGTCAGGAAGGCCATGAACAGGGCGAGCCCGGCGGCGAAGGAGCGCATGACCCGCATCGTGCCCGACGCGAGGCACCTGTGCACGCTGGAACCGCCGGGCCGGCCTTCAGGGCTCCCGCCCGGTGGCTCAGATCCATTGCTTGAACCAGATCCGCTCGAGCCAGTGGGGGGTGCTGATCAGCTCTCCGGTGTAGATCGGCCAGAACCAGGCGAAGTTCACGATCACCAGCACCACGAACGCGCCGGCGACCGCCGTACCCCAGATGCGGCGCTGGTCGGACGCGTGCGGGCCGCCCATCATCGAGCCGAGGCAGAGCACGATCGCCAGCACCGTGAACGGGATGATCGCGATGGCGTAGTAGGAGAAGATCGGCCGCCCGTCGTTGGGGATCCACGGCAGCCAGGAGGACACCACACCGACGACGGCGAGCCCGTAGCGCCAGTCCCGCCGGCCGACCCAGCCGTAGACCGCGTAGAGCAGCGCCAGCACGCCGCCCCACCACAGCGCCGGGGTGCCGAGCAGCAGCACCTGGCGCAGGCAGGTGCTGTCCGCGGGTGCGGTGCATCCCTGGGTGCCGGGCTTGATCCCGAGGTCCGCCTCGATGCCCACCGGCCGGTTCAGGATCAGCCAGCCCTGCGGCTTGGACTGGTAGGCGTGGGTCGCGTCGTTGAGGAACTGCGTGTGGAAGGTGTAGACGTCGTGGTGGTAGTGCCACAGCGAGCGCAGCGACTGGAGCAGCTCGGGCAGGAACCCACGGGCGTCGTGCTTGAGGTAGCTGCCCCAGTAGGGGCCGTACTGGGTGTCGGAGAGGTACTTCTCGTACTGCCCGGCGTGCATCAGCCATCCGGTCCAGGTCAGCACGTAGACGACGAGCGCGACGACCACGAGGTAGCCGAAGGCGGGCAGGGCGTCGACGAGCAGGGACCGCAGCCGGGCACGACGTACGCCGATCGCGCGACGGGCCCCGGCGTCCCACAGCCAGACCAGCACACCGAACGCTGCGAGCGGGTAGATCGCGTTCCACTTCGTCCCGCAGGCCAGCCCGAACGAGATGCCGGCGGCCAGCCGCCAGGGCCGCCAGAGCAGGGCGCGGACCGGTCCCCAGTCGCGGCCGGTGGCGCGGTAGCCGGTCGGGACCAGCCGCGCCATCCGGAGCCGCCCCCAGTCCCGGTCGGCGACCAGGCAGGACACGGCGACGAGCAGGAAGAACGCCAGGAAGATGTCGAGCAGCGCCAGCCGGGACAGCACGAACTCCATGCCGTCGAAGCTGAGCAGCAGGCCGGCGACCCCGCCCAGCAGGGTCGAGCCCGTGAGCCGGCGGGCCAGCCGGACCATCACCGCGATCATCGCGGTGCCGACGACCGCCGAGGCGATCCGCCAGCCGAACGGGTCCATCCCGAAGAGATGCTCGCCCAGGCCGATGATCCACTTGCCGACCTCGGGGTGCACCACCATGCTCGGGGTGTTCATGAACAGCCCGTCCGGGTGCCCGGCCAGGATCTTGTCGTTGGCGTCGGGCACGTAGTTCGTGACGTAGCCGTGGTGCCACAGCGACCAGGCGTCCTTGGCGTAGTAGGTCTCGTCGAAGAGGAACTTGTGCGGGCGGCCGAGGGTGCGCAGCCGCAGGAAGCCGGCGAGCAGCGTGACCGCGGCGGTGACCACCCAGCCGAGCAGCCGGTCGTCGTTGCGCAGCAGCGGGGCCAGCCGCTGACGTGCGGTGGGGACCTCACGGTCGTCCGCGGTGGTCGACAGGCCCACGGTGCGACGGGCCTGGTGCGCGGTGGTCACCCGGCAACTGTACGGACCACCGGGGCGGGTCCTGTGCCGGCGCAGGCACGAGGGGCTGAGAGGATCGCGACGTGAGCGACGAGCGCGTGGCACCGGGTGTCCTCGTGCTCGCGGCGACCCCGATCGGCCGCGTGGGCGACGCGCCGCCGCGGCTCGCCGAGGAGCTGTCGACCGCCGACGTGGTCGCCGCCGAGGACACCCGGAGGCTGCGGCGGCTGGTCTCCGACCTCGGCATCACGCTCACAGGACGGGTGGTGTCCTACTTCGAGGGCAACGAGTCGGCACGGACCCCGGGGCTCGTCGAGGCGCTCGAGGGCGGCGAGCGGGTCCTGGTGGTCACCGATGCGGGGATGCCCTCGGTCTCCGACCCCGGCTACCGGCTGGTCGCCGCCGCCGTCGAGCGAGGCATCGTGGTCACCGCCGTGCCGGGTCCCTCGGCGGTGCTCACCGCGCTCGCGGTCTCCGGGCTCCCCGTGGACAGGTTCTGCTTCGAGGGCTTCCTGCCGCGCAAGGCGGGTGAGCGTGGCCGACGGCTGGCCGACCTGCGCCACGAGCAGCGCACCATGGTCTTCTTCGAGGCGCCGCACCGCACCCGGGTCGCGCTGACCGCGATGGCGGAGGCGTTCGGACCGGATCGGCGCGGGGCGGTCTGCCGGGAGCTGACCAAGACCCACGAGGAGGTACGCCGGGCCGGGCTGGCCGATCTCGCGGCGTGGGCCGCCGACGGCGTGCGGGGCGAGGTGACGCTGGTCGTCGAGGGCGCCGCCGCGGGCGCCGACGTCCCCACCGACCCGGAGTCGCTGGCCGCCCTGGTGGCCGAGGAGGAGGCGGTCGGCACCACCCGCAAGGAGGCGATCATCGAGGTGGCGCACCGGGCAGGCGTCCCCAAGCGGGCCGTCTACGACGCCGTGGTGCGGTTCAAGTCAGCAGGCGGAGGATCCCGGTGAACGAGCCGGTGAACGGGCAGACGGGCGGGCCGACGCGCAGCCGGCACGAGGGCCGCGGGCGCGACCGGAGCCGGCCACCCCCTCCCGAGCCGCTGCCCCACCCGGTCGTGGACAACCACTGCCACCTCGACATCGCCGACGGCCCGGACGGCTCCTGGCTGCCGGTCGAGGAGGCCCTGCGGCAGGCGGCCGCGGTCGGTGTCACCCGGATCGTGCAGATCGGCTGCGACCTGCCCGGCGCCCGCTGGGCGGTGCGGGCCGCCGCCGACCACGAGGCCCTGGTGGCCGGGGTGGCCCTGCACCCCAACGAGGCGCCGCTGCTCGCCGCGCGCGGCGAACTGGAGACGGCGCTCGCGGAGATCGAGGCGCTCGCCGCCTCCAGCGACCGGGTCCGCGCGGTCGGGGAGACCGGTCTGGACTACGTCCGCACCGGCGAGGAGGGCCGGGCCGCCCAGCAGGTGTCCTTCCGGCGACACCTCGACATCGCCAAGCGGCTCGAGCGGACCCTGGTCATCCACGACCGCGAGGCGCATGACGACGTGCTGCGCATCCTCGACGAGGAGGGCGTGCCCGAGCGGGTGGTCATGCACTGCTTCTCCGGGGACGCAGCCTTCGCGCGGGCGTGCCTGGACCGGGGGGCGTGGCTGTCGTTCGCCGGCACCGTCACCTTCAAGAACGCCGAGCCGCTCCGCGAGGCGCTGCGGGTCGTCCCGCTGGACCGGGTGCTCGTCGAGACCGACGCGCCGTACCTCACTCCGGCGCCGCACCGGGGACGGCCGAACGCCTCCTACCTGGTGCCGCTGACCATGCGGTCGATGGCGGCCACCCGCGGGGACGACCTGGCCGCCCTCTGCGCCGCGGTCGAGGCGAACACCGACGCGGCCTTCGGGGGCGGATGGCCGGCGCAGGTGCCGCCCGTCGTGCCCGGATCGGACTAGTCCAACCGGTCGGACAGCGTGATCTGTGGCACGTCATACCACCCCGAACCGGGCGCAAAGCCACGGTTCAGTTGGCACTGAACCCGGTCTTCCGTAGGGTCTGGGACTTGTTGGCCGGGAGCGGGGAAGCTTTCGGACGGCACTCCACGGGGCCCTCACGAACGCCTCCGGTCACCACGACCGGAGATGCGCGCGAGGGCCGCGGCGTGTCGCGCACCGGACCGGTGGCGAGCGCTCGAGGGAGTGCGCGTCTCCCGCGGCCCGGAGAGCACTACCTGTGGAGCAGCGTGCGGACCAGACTCGTGCAACTCACCAAGTCCAAGACCGTCCTCGTCGCCCTGGTCGGCGCCGTCGGCCTGACCGTGGCGGCCACCGGCATCGGCTACGCGAAGATGAGCAAGACGGTGACCCTGTCCGTCGACGGCCACTCCCGACAGGTGCGCACCTTCAGCGGCTCCGTCGGCGACGTGCTCGCGGCCCAGCACCTCTCGCTCGGCAAGCACGACGTCGTCGCCCCGGGAGTGGACTCCGCACTCGCTGACGGCCAGACCATCGCGGTGCGCTACGGACGCCCTCTCGAGGTGAAGGTCGACGGCAGGTCCCACCGCTACTGGGTGACTGCCACCGATGTCGACTCGGCCCTCGGCCAACTCGGGCTCCGGTTCGGCAACGCGGACCTGTCCACCAGCCGTGGCAGCGCGATCAGCCGCTCCGGCATGTCCCTGGCGGTGGTCACCCCCAAGACCCTGACCGTGAGGATCGCCGGCGCCAAGCCGCGCACCCGGACCGTCACCGCTCTGCGGGTCGGCCCGGCTCTGCGCCAGATGGGCGTGCACGTCGACGGCAACGACACGGTGAGGCCCGGGCTGGGCGCCACCCTGCGCGACGGGGCCAGCATCACCTACACGCGGGTGGCAGTGATGCACCGCACGTCCACCCTGCCGATCGGCTACGGCACCGTGAAGCACGCCGACGCGGGCATGTACACCGACCAGACCAAGACGGTCCGTGCCGGTCGCGACGGCCGCCGGAAGGTCGCCTACCGGGTGACCTACCACAACGGCAGGGTCACCGCCCGCAAGGCGGTCGGCGTCCGCGTGCTCCGTCGGCCGGTCGACCGGCTGGTCCGCTACGGCACCAAGGACCGTCCCGTCGCCGCCCCGAGCACCAACTTCGTGAGCGGCGGGTCCAAGTGGGACGCGATCGCCGCCTGCGAGTCGGGTGGCAACTGGGCCGCGAACACCGGCAACGGCTACTACGGCGGCCTGCAGTTCAACCTCGGCACCTGG
>JBDTXF010000192.1:0-6269 GCA_040006355.1 Nocardioidaceae bacterium
AGAGCATCACCCCGCCCAGGCCCAGTCCGGCCGCCTCGGCGACCGCCTTGCGCAGGGAGTCGCGGGAGTGCTGGACGACACCCGGCATGCTCGTGATCGGGGTCGGCTCGGTGGCGCCCTCGCGGACGAACACCGGCAGCACCAGCTGGCGCGCCTCCAGCGACGTCTCCGCGACCAGCCGCCGCAGCGCCGGGGTGCGGCGCAGGCGTCGGGGACGCACCGTCGGGAACCGGCCCGGCGCCATCAGGTGGCCCGGCGCCGGGCGGACGGCCGCCCCTCGGACGGCTTGGTGACCTGCTGGCCGGCCTCGAGAAGGGCCGAGCGCCGGGCCGCCCCGAAGTCGGCGAGCGCGTCGACGAGCACCTCGACCGAGGGCGACGGCGCGAGGACGTCCACCCGGAGACCGTGCTCCTCCGCGGTCTTGGCCGTGGCGGGCCCGATCACCGCGATCACGGTGCTGGCGTGCGGCTTGCCCGCGATGCCGACCAGGTTGCGGACCGTGGAGGACGAGGTGAACACCACTGCGTCGAACTTCCCGCTCTTGATCGCCTCACGGGTCGGGGCCGGGGGCGGGGTGGCCCGCACGGTGCGGTAGGCCGTCACGTCGTCGACCTCCCAGCCGAGATCCAGCAGCCCCGCGACGAGGGTCTCCGTGGCGATGTCGGCCCGCGGCAGGAAGACCCGGTTGATCGGGTCGAGCACGTCGTCGTAGGGCGGCCAGTCCTCCAGCAGGCCCCGGGCGGACTGCTCGCCCGTGGGCACCAGGTCCGCCCGCAGGCCCCAGGCCTCCATCGCGGCGGCGGTCTTGTCACCGACGGCCGCGATCTTGAGGCCCGAGAAGGCGCGCGCGTCCAGGCCGTACTCGTCGAACTTCTCGCGGACCGCGCGCACCGCGTTGACGGAGGTGAACGCGACCCACTCATAGCGACCCTCGACGAGGCCCCGGATCGCCTTGTCCATCTGCTGCGGGTTGCGGGGCGGCTCGACCGAGATGGTCGGCACCTCCTCGGGCACCGAGCCGTAGCTGCGCAGCCGCGCCGACAGCGAGCCGGCCTGCTCCTTGGTGCGCGGCACCAGGACCCGCCAGCCGAACAGCGGCTTGGTCTCGAACCAGGAGAGGGCGCTGCGCAGGTCGACCACGTCGCCGATCACCGTCACCGCCGGCGGCGCCATCCGGGCGGCGCGGGCGTCGGCACCGATCCGGGCGAGCGTGGAGACGATGGTCTCCTGCTCGGTGGTCGTGCCCACCCGCGTCATCGCGACCGGGGTGTCCTCGCTGCGGCCGGCCGCGACCAGCGCGGCGGCGACGTCGGCGATCGTGCTCACCGCGGACAGCAGCACCAGGGTGCGGTCGGTGGCGTACTGCGTCCAGTCGACCTTGGCCTCGGAGCAGTTGACCACCGCGACCTCGCGGTGCGCCTTGGTGGTCAGCGGGATCCCGGCGTAGGCCGGGACCGCGGTCACCGAGGACACGCCGGGGACGATCTCGAAGCCGACGCCGGCCTTGACGCAGGCCTGCGCCTCCTCGGGTCCCGAGGCGTAGACGAACGGGTCGCCCGACATCAGGCGCACGACGCGGCGGCCGGTCTTGGCCTGCTTGAGGATCACCTTGGCGCGGCCGGCGTGCGTCAGCGGCTGGCCGTCCTGGCCGAAGCCGCCGTCGACGACCTCGGCGCCGGGGCAGAACGCCGCAACCAGGGCCGCGTGCTCCGGTGACTCGGTCACCACGATCTCGGCGATGCCGAGCAGGTCGACCGCCCGCAGGGTGAGCAGGTCGGGGTCCCCCGGGCCGCTGCCGACGAAGGCGACGTAGCCGATGGGCAGGGCGGACCGGACAGTCGCCTCCGCGCTCGCGGCGCTGTTGCGCGCGGCCGAGGTCTTCTTGGCTGCCCGCTTCGGGGTCGTGCCGGTCTCGCCGGTGGACTCGTCGGTGCTCTGGGGATCCGGGTTGCTCACAATCGCCTTCTTGGTGCTGGTGGTGGGCTGTGTCTCGGTGCTTCTCATGCCGTCTGCTCCTCGATCAGGCTGGACGCCCCGTCGTCCAGCATCTCCTCGGCGAGGCTGCGGCCGACCTTCTCCGCATCGTCGGGCGAGCCCGCGGCGGACCGGCGCACGGCCACCGCGCCGTCCCCCGACAGGGCCACGGCGCGCAGCCAGAGCTCGTCGCCGTCCTCGCCCTCCGCGATCTCGGCCATCGCGCCGACCGGGGCGGAGCAGCCGGCCTCGAGGGTGGCGAGCACGGCGCGCTCGGCCACCACGGTGGTCCGGGACCGCGGGTCGTCGATCGCCGCCCGCACCTCGGACGCGAGCCCGGTGTCGTCGGCCCGGCACTCGACCGCGAGCGCACCCTGGCCCGGGGCGGGCAGCATCTGCAGCGGGTCGAGGACCTCGGTGACCTCGGCCATCCGGCCCAGGCGGGCGATGCCGGCCCTGGCCAGGACGACCGCGTCCACCTCGCCCGCGGCGACCTTGCGAATCCGGGTGTCCACGTTGCCGCGGATCGCGACGACCTCGAAGCCGAGACCGAGCGCGTGCAGCTGGGCTGCGCGGCGCGGTGACCCGGTGCCGATCACGGCCCCGGCGGGCAGCTCGCCCAGGGTCAGCCCGTCGCGAGCCACGACCGCGTCCCGCGGGTCCTCACGCAGGGGTACGGCGGCCAGCGTGATCTGCTCGTGCGGGGTGGTCGGCAGGTCCTTGAGGGAGTGCACCGCGAGGTCGACGTCGCCGCGCAGCAGCGCGTCGCGCAGGGCCCCGACGAAGACCCCGGTGCCGCCGATGTCGGCGAGCGGGGCCGTGGACACGTCACCCTCCGTGGTCACCTCGACGA
Source organism: Nocardioidaceae bacterium (assembly GCA_040006355.1). Lineage (GTDB taxonomy): Bacteria > Actinomycetota > Actinomycetes > Propionibacteriales > Nocardioidaceae > Nocardioides_B. The sequence continues at coordinate 2,828 of JBDTXF010000192.1, forward strand.
GGACGACCTCGCGCCCGAGGGCCTCGCGCAGCGCCTGGGCCACCTGCTCGGACTGGGTGCGCGCGAGCAGTGAGCGCCGGGTGCCGATCCGGATCGCGCCGGTGGTAGGGCTCATCGCAGACCCTCCGCCCTGGTCATCGCCTCGACGGCCTCGGGGTCGAGGGAGAACAGCTCGGCGAGCGCGGTCGCGTAGGAGACCGCGCCGGTGGCGTTCGCCAGCTCCCTGACCCGCACGGTCGGCTGGTGGAGGAGCTTGTCGGCGACCCGGCGCACGGCGTGCTCGATCTCGCTCCGCACGGCCGGGTCCAGGTCTGGCAGCCGGCTCGAGAGCCGCTGCATCTCCGCGTCGACGATCGCGGTGGCCATCGTGCGCAGGGCCACGACGGTCGGCGTCACCGTGGCAGCGCTGCGCGCGGCCAGGAACGCGGTGATCTCCTGCGACACGATCTCGCGGACGGACGCGACGTCGCTCGCCTCGCCGTCGTTGACCACCTCGGCCAGCCGGGCCAGGTCGAAGAGCACCACGCCCGGCAGCCCGGCGACGGCCGGGTCGACGTCGTGCGGCAGCGCCAGGTCGACGATCGCCAGCGGACGGGTGCAGGTGCTGCGGGCCGCGGCGACCACCGCGAGCGGCAGGACGACCCCCGTGGCGCCGGTGCAGGACACCAGCACGTCGGCGTCGACGAGCGCCTCCTGCGCCGCGGTGAGGGGGACGGCCCGACCGTCGTACTGCTCGGCGAGCCGGCGCGCGTGCGTCTCGGTGCGGCTGGCGACGACCACCTCGGCGGCACCGAGCCGGGAGACGGTCGCCACGGACAGGGCGGCCATCGAGCCGGCACCCACGACGAGCACCCGCTTGCCGGAGATCGAGCCGACCACGCCGGCGGCGCGGTCGAGGCCGAGGCTGACCAAGGACGGCGCCGCGTGGTCGATGTCGGTCTCGGCGTGCACCCGCTTGCCGACGCGCAGCGCCTGCTGGAAGAGCACGTTGAGGGCCGGCCCGAGGGTGCCCGCCTCCTGGCCGACACGCAGCGCCTCCCGGGCCTGGCCCAGGATCTGCCCCTCGCCGATCACCATGGAGTCCAGGCCGGACGTGACGTGGAAGAGGTGCGAGACGGCCCCGTCGTCGTAGTGCACGTAGAGATAGGGGACGACGTCCTCGGGGGCCTCGTCCGCGAGCTCGCACAGCAGCCGGGAGACCGACTCGACACTGCCGTGGAAGCGGTCCACCTCGGCGTAGATCTCGACCCGGTTGCAGGTCGCGAGCACGGTCGCCTCGAGCACGTGCTCGCAGTCGGCGACCGCGTGCGCGAGCTTGTCGGTGCTCTGCTGGTCCAGGGTCAGGCGCTCCAGCACGGCCACCGGCGCGGTCCGGTGGGACACGCCCACGACGAGCACGCTCATGCGCCCACCGCCCCGTCCAGCCGCACCAGGCGCTCGGGCACGCGGTCGGGCGCGGCCAGCGACTTGCGCTGCTCGTGGTAGGCGAGGATCTGCAGCTCGATGGACAGGTCCACCTTGCGCACGTCGACCCCGTCGGGGACCGAGAGGACCACGGGCGCGAAGTTGAGGATGCTGGTGACGCCGGCCGCGACCAGTCGGTCGCACACGCCCTGGGCCGCCGGCGCGGGGGTCGCGATCACCCCGATCGCCACGCCGTGCTGCTCGACGAGCGCCTCCATCTCCTCGAAGGCCCGGACGCCGAGACCGTCGACGTCCTCGCCCTGCCGCTGCGGATCGGCATCGAGCAGCGCGACGATGCGGAAGCCGCGCGAGGAGAACCCGCTGTAGTTGGCCAGGGCGTGCCCGAGGTTGCCGATCCCGACGATCACGACCGGCCAGTCGTGGGTCACCCCGATCTCGCGGGCGATCTGGTAGCGGAGGTACTCCACGTCGTACCCGACCCCGCGGGTGCCGTAGGAGCCGAGGTAGGAGAGGTCCTTGCGGAGCTTGGCGCTGTTCACGCCGGCCGCGGCGGCCAGCTCTCCGCTGGAGCACGTCCCGGTACCTCGCTCGGAGAGGCCCACCAGGGCCCGCAGGTAGACCGGGAGCCGGGCGACGGTGGCCTCGGGGATGCCTCGCTCGGGCGGCTTCGCATAGGTGCCGCCGGCAGCCCCCTGGTCCGGGGCTCCGGTCCGAGCGCTGCGCGGCGAGGTCACGCTTCTCCTGACGTGTGCGGACACTGTGGTCGGGCTGTCCGGGGCTTGGAGGGCGGGTCCCACCGGACGGGTCCGGCGGTCCGTTCGGGCCGGCAGCGACCTCACTCTAGGAGTTTGTGAACAGGAGAACAAACTGAGCGGTCATGCGCACTAGCACAGGTGACCCGTCTCACCGCGGGCGGGGGTTGTCTCGGCGCTCGCGGCGGGCGCACGACCGGGCTGCTCAGGCGAGCGCGGAGCGCAGCCGCGCCGCGTCCACCCGCCAGAAGTCGTGCTGGCGACCGTCCACGAACGTGACCGGGATCTCCTCGCCGTGGGCCCGGGTCAGCGCCTGGGCGTCCGGCCCGGCGGTGATGTCGACCTCGGCGAAGGACTCCCCGAGCTCGTCACACACCCGGGCGACCACGGCCCGGGCGTCGTCGCACAGGTGGCAGCCCGGCCGGGTGTAGAGCGTGACCCGGGCACTCACTCGAGCAGCCCCGCGGTGCCGTGCCGCCGGTCGGCACGCAGCCGCCCCTTGGCGACCTTGCCGGTGACCGTGTGCGGGAGCTCGTCGACGACGCGCACCTCGGTCGGCTGCTTGAAGCGGGCGAGCCGCAGTGCACAGTGCTGGCGGACCCGGTCCGCGAGCTCCTCGGCGTCGTAGGACGTCCCCCGGGTCGCCGTCACGTAGGCGACCACCGCCTCACCGGTCCTCGGGTGCGGGGTCCCGATCACCGCGGCCTCCGCCACCCCGTCGACCTCGGTGACCACGTCCTCGACCTCGGTGGGGTAGACGTTGAAGCCGGACACGATCACCAGCTCCTTGAGCCGGTCGACCAGGAAGAGGTTCCCGGCAGCGTCGAGGAACCCGACGTCACCGGTGGCCCACCAGCCGTCGGCATCGGGGCCGTCGGCGCCCTCGGGCCAGTAGCCGCTGAACAGGTTGGCCCCGCGCAGCTGGATCTCGCCGCCGTCCTCCCCCTCGGGCGGGTGGCCGGCCTCGTCGACCAGGCGGATCTCGATGCCGGGCAGTGCCGCTCCCACCGAGCCGGCCTTCAGGCTCTCGCTCGCCGACCCGGTCGAGCACAGGGTGGAGGTGACCGCCGGTGACGCCTCGGTGAGGCCGTAGCCCTGGTGCACCACGAGCCCGGTGCGGGCGGTGAAGCCCTCCACCAGCTCCCGCGACAGTGGCGCGGAGCCGGAGAGCACCAGCCGGACGCCGCTCAGCCTCTCGCCCAGGTCGTGGACGGCCTGCCAGTAGGCGAACACCGGCGGCGCGACCGGGAGGACCGTGACGGCCT
>JBDTXF010000193.1:0-6257 GCA_040006355.1 Nocardioidaceae bacterium
TGCGGGTGCACAGCTCCAAGGAGCACTTCCACACCTACCTGCAGAGCCTCGACGTGGAGCGGCACGGCCTCAACGAGCAGTTCCGCGACCGGCTGGCCGCCGTGCTGGCGCGCTACGGCCTCACGGACCTCGAGCGCACTCCCGAGCTGGAGCAGGCGGTCTTCCGGATCTTCCTGGCGCAGCGCCGCTCGGGGGCAGACGTCGCTCTGGTCACCAGCCTGCTGCAGAACTGGATCGGGGAGCCGCCCCCGGCAGAGGCCGTCGCCTGGCCGGCCCGCCAGGTGCTCGACCGGCTGGTGCAGGCCACCCAGCTGCGCTTCCCCGTCGTCGGCGACCTTGCTCGCAGCGTCCGCTTCCGCTGGTTCGACCAGCCGCTCGTCGACGAGGACCGCTCGAGCGTGCTGGCCGGCGTCCGCACAGAGCTGAGCGAGCTCTCCGACGACCAGGCGCCCGACCGCGCCGAGCGGATCGAGGCGCTGGCCGCCATCCCGGAGCAGATCGTGCGCTTCCTGGCCGAGCGCTTGGAGGACGGCCTTCCCGAGCGTGAGCCGATGCTGGAGGTGCTGGTCCGCCGGCACTACCGGGAGTTCGACCTGCACGACCTTCGCGTGCTCGACGTCGCCGGGCGACCCTTCGTCGTCGCGGACTACGTCCTGGACCGGGACCGTCCGACCCACCTGGTCTCCACCCTCGGGACGTTCGCCGAGCTCTCCGACCCCGCGGGCCCGCTCGCTGCGGGCATCGGCGAGCAGGTCGCCGCACGTCGCCCCGGGGACGATGCCGTCGTCGACCTGTACCTCTCCTGGCCGCACGAGCCAGGCACCCCGGAGGAGACCAGTGCGGTGATCCGCGACCTGGTCGGGGCCCTGCCCTTCGCGGGGGACGTACGCCGGGTGGCCGTCGCGGTCTGCCCCGGCAGGGATGAGCCGGTCAGCTACTTCACGTTCCGGCCGGTCGACCGCGACGGCGACTCGGTGATGGAGGAGGACGACCTGGTTCGCGGCATCCACCCGATGGTCGGCCGACGGCTGAGCCTGTGGCGGCTGCGCGACTTCAAGGTCACCCGCCTCGAGGCTCCCGAGGACGTCCTGCTCTACCACTGCGAAGCCGAGGGGAACCCCGCCGACCAGCGGCTGGTCGCCCTCGCCCAGGTCCGTCAGCTGGCCGTCGTACGCGACGCCGACGGGACCGTCACCGCACTGCCGCACGCGGAGCGCGCGGTGGAGAACTGCCTCGAGGCGATCCGCCGGGCCCGCACCGAGCGCGGCGCAGCCGGCACCAAGCTCGACATGAACCACGTCTGGGTGCACGTATGGCCCGTGGTCGAGGCCGACATCGACCAGCTGACGGCCCTGCAGGCCAAGATCACCCCGCTCACCGACGGCGCCGGCATCGAGGAGGTCCAGGCGCACGGCCGGGTGATCGGCCCCGACGGCAGTCCGGAGAAGATCGTGGTGCGCTTCCACGCCCGGCTCGGCTCGGGCGTGGTGACCACCATCGAGGCGCCGCCGACCGAGCGGCTGAAGCCGCTGGACGACTACGCCGGCAAGGTGCTGCGCGCCCGCCGCCGGGGGATGGTCTACCCCTATGAGCTCGCGGCGCTGCTCACCGGCCCAGACGGGACCCTGGTCGAGCACGACCTCGACGACAGCGGTGCGCTGGTGCCGGTCGACCGACCCCGAGGCATGAACAAGGCGGCGATCCTGGCGGCCGTCGTCACCACGCCCACGCCGCTGCACCCCGAGGGCGTCACGCGCGTGGTGCTCTGCGGCGACCCGACCAAGGCACTCGGGGCGGTCTCCGAGCCCGAGTGCTCGCGGATCATCGCCGCGATCGACCTCGCCGAGCAGATGGGGGTGCCCGTGGAGTGGTTCGCCCTCTCGGCCGGGGCACGGATCTCGATGGACTCCGGCACCGAGAACATGGACTGGGTCGCCGCCGGGCTCAAGCGGATCATCCTGTTCACCCAGGAGGGCGGCGAGATCAACGTCGTGGTGGCGGGCATCAACGTGGGCGCACAGCCCTACTGGAACGCCGAGGCGACGATGTTGATGCACACCAAGGGGATCCTGGTGATGACGCCCGACAGCGCGATGGTGCTCACCGGCAAGCAGTCGCTGGACTTCTCCGGCGGGGTCTCGGCCGAGGACAACTTCGGGATCGGCGGCTACGACCGGGTGATGGGGCCCAACGGCCAGGCTCAGTACTGGGCGCCCGACCTGCCGGCCGCACTCGGGGTGCTGATGGAGCACTACCAGCACACCTATGTCGCGCCCGGGGAGCCCGGCCCACGGCGGGTGGTGACCGCCGACCCGTTCGACCGCGACGTCTCGACGTACCCCCACGCGGTGCCGGACAGCGACTTCCGCACGGTCGGCGAGATCTTCTCCGCGGAGCACAACCCGGACCGCAAGAAGGCGTTCGACATCCGGACCGTGATGCGCGCGGTCGCGGACCAGGACCAGTCGACCCTCGAGCGCTGGGCCGGGATGGCCGACGCGGACACCGCCGTCGTGCTCGACGCCCACCTGGGTGGCTGGCCGGTGTGCCTGCTCGGGGTCGAGTCCCGGCCGGTGCCCCGACGCGGATTCCCGCCCACCGACGGCCCGGAGGTCTACACCGCCGGGACGCTGTTCCCGCGGTCCTCGAAGAAGACAGCCCGAGCGATCAACGCCGCCAGCGGCAACCGGCCGCTCGTGGTGCTGGCGAACCTGTCGGGCTTCGACGGCTCCCCGGACTCGATGCGGCACCTGCAGCTGGAGTACGGCGCCGAGATCGGTCGCGCGATCGTGAACTTCGACGGTCCGATCGTGTTCGTGGTCATCTCGCGCTACCACGGCGGCGCTTTCGTGGTGTTCTCCAAGGCGCTCAACGAGGCGATGACGGTGCTCGCCGTCGAGGGCTCCTTCGCGTCGGTGATCGGTGGCGCGCCCGCGGCGGCGGTGGTCTTCTCCGGCGAGGTCGACAAGCGCGCGGCGGCCGACGCCCGGCTCGAGGCGCTCGAGGCGCGGATCGCCGAGGCACCCGGTCCGGACCGGGTGCGGCTGCTCCTCGAGCTCGACGACCTGCGGTCCACCCTCCGCGCCGAGAAGATCAGCGAGGTGGCGGCGGCCTTCGACGGCGTGCACAACATCCACCGTGCCGTCGAGGTTGGCGACGTCGACGCGGTCATCGAGGCGGCCGACATCCGCCCGCGGATCATCGCCGAGATCGAGCGCCGGATGACGACGACCGGGTGACCGATGGTCCGCTGAGCTTCTGCGTCGTGGGCGCCGGTGCGGTGGGCGGGACCATCGGCGCCCGGCTCTCGGCCGCCGGTCACCCCACCAGCGCGCTTGCACGCGGCGCGACCCTCGACGCGCTGCGTCGGGACGGCTGGCGCCTGGAGACGCCGTCCGGACCCGTCACCGGTCCGGTCCGGGCCAGCGACGACCCGGCTGCTCTCGGGCCGCACGACGTGTTGGTCCTGGCGGTCAAGAGCCAGTCGCTGCCGGACGTCGTACGCCGGCTGCCGGACCTGATGCGGCCGGACACCGTCGTGCTGCCGGCACTCAACGGAGTGCCGTGGTGGTTCTTCCAGGGCTTCGGCGGCGTCCACGCAGGGATGGCGGTGACCAGTGTGGACCCTGGGGGAGCGATCGCCGCCGCGGTCCCGACCGAGCAGGTCCTCGGCACGGTGGTGCACTTCAGCGCGAGCACTCCCGAGCCGGGTGTCGTGGTGAACCACGCGGGGCAGCGGCTGATCCTCGGTGAACCGGACGGCACCTCGTCACCCCGTCTGGGCTCGGTGGCGGACGCGCTGCGGGGCGCGGGGTTCCACGTCGAGACGACCGACGCGATCCAGCGTGAGATCTGGTTCAAGCTCTGGGGCAACATGACGATGAACCCCGTCTCGGCGCTGACCGGGGCCACCGCCGACCTGATCCTCGACGACGACCTCGTCCGGTCCCTGTGCACGTCGGTGATGCGGGAGGCCGCGGCGATCGGCACCGAGATCGGCTGCCCCATCGAGCAGACCCCCGGTGACCGGATCGACGTCACCCGCAGCCTGGGCGCGCTGAAGACCTCGATGCTTCAGGACGCCGAGTCCGGCCGGCCGCTCGAGCTCGATGCGCTGCTGTCCGCCGTCCGTGAGATCGCCGTCGCCACGGGGACTCCGACCCCGTTCACCGACGGCCTGCTCGGGCTGTCCCGGCTCAATGCCCGGGTGAGGGGGCTCTACCCCTGGCCAGCAGCGCCCGCGGGCGGCCCCGCTGCGGCCCCCTGGCGGCCATGACCCGGACGACCGTCCGGCTATGGTCGGCCCTGCCCACGTCGAGCCGCGGTCGTTCGCTGATGGTCGCGGTCGCGCCATCCCCCGTGGTCCGCGGCTGGTCGAGGGCCGGCGCACCACCCGCTGCCACCCAGCCGGTCGTCTCCCCAGGCGGGATCACGGTGACCCAACCTCGCCGGCGGGGCGACCTGGGTGCCGTGGGTCGTCGACAGCCAGAACGACGCGCTGACCGACCACGGGTGCTCGGGACCACGAGCACCTCCGTCACGCCGGTCTCACGCAACCGTCCGGTGGTCCGGCTCACCCCGAGCTCCGACGGACGTGCCCTGCTCGTGCTGGTCCAGGACAGGGGGATCGAGGACTGCGGCGGCCGGACAAGCTCGGCGGCCGGGTCGTCGTCGGCTTCGCACGCTCGCCGGGCAGCGAGCGCCGGGCCACCGAGACCTGGGTCCGCAGCGACCAGGGCTGGGCCGAGATGACGTCTCTGCGCAACCGTGCGACCAGCTGGCAGGACCGCCGAGCACCCGTCACCGCCTACTCCGGGCAACGGGCGCTGGGCAACGGCGCCGGGTTCACGTTGAGCTATGACACCAGCACGCTGATCCCCTACGCGGACTCATGTCCCGACCACGACGCCTGCCTCGGAGTCACCGCACCGGGAGCGATGCTGGACCGGGAGTAGGCTCCCCCTGCCGAGGCCGACAGGGGTGCGACATGACGGCGAGCCGGTCCGCTCGTGAGAAGAAGGCAGCCGTGCAGGCCGGCCCACTGGCGACCGTGAGGCTCGAGCTCGACGCCCACCAGCAGTTCGTCTACAAGATCAGCTGCTCCGTGTGCCGGGTGCGAGGAGACCTGCACTGGTCGGCCTATCGGTCCGGCAGTGACAACGGCTTCATGGCGGCGATGGACCGGTGGGTCTTCCACCTGACCGAGAAGCATCCGGGAGCCGACGCACCCTGTCTGGCCTTCCTGTCGGCCGCCCAGGAGCGACTGCACCAGCGGCGCGAGGAGACGGCCTAGCCGCGGCCTAGCCGGGGCCTGCTGCAGGACAGTGCCCCCACGAGACGTGAACGGTTCTCGGGACCCGGGTGGGCGGGTAGCGTGACCTGGAGAGCGTAGGACCGTCGGCTCGATCGATGGAGGCAGACACATGTTCACTCGCGTTGGGATGCTCAACCGGGGGGCTGCGACGCCCCGCTGATCCGGTGATGACCTGACCGTTGTCCACCCACCTCTTCTCGCGAACAGGACCCGCCATGCAGCCGTTCCTCCTGAACCGTCACGACCAGATCGTCTTCCCCTCCAACTTCGTGCCCGAGCTCGACCTGTCGGCCGTCGACACCCTCGAGCAGCTGGACACCGTGATCCGGCGCGACTTCGAGACCAAGGCCCCGACCGGCTCCGACATCTCGAGACGCATCGAGGAGGGCGGATATCACAGCAGGTACGAGCTGATGCGTGACGTCGCGCTCAACATGTTCTGGACCGGTCGCTACGCCTTCACGATGTATGAGAAGCGACCGACCCGGTGGCGCGACGTACCTCGTCAGCGAGGTGACGTGTTCATGCCGATCCTGACCCCGTGGGAGGACGGTGACCACAAGGTCGCCGCGGTCAAGAGCGCCTACGACGCCCTGCCCGTGTCATGGGACGCCGAGGCGGAGGACCGGATCTTCGCGATCCTGTTCGACGTGTTCGGACACCGCAAGCACCACGCCACCGAGCTGTCGGCTCTCAAGCCGACGGTGGCAGACATCCTCTCCGAGCCCACCAACCTCACGTTCCGGCTCGACAGCTACGACCCTGACTTCCCGACGTTCGGGCTCGAGGACATCTTCGACTGCGCCGAGGCCGCGCCGGAGCTCGAGGCCCTGCATCGCTGGGCGATGGTGCTGCACAACCAGTATCCCTGGGACCGGGCGAAGGCCGAGCTGGTCGAGGTCGGCGAGCTCGACGACGACGACTACGTGGTGGTGTTCCACCC
>JBDTXF010000194.1:0-6239 GCA_040006355.1 Nocardioidaceae bacterium
GCATCTGGGCACGACAGGCCTCCGGCAGCGGCCCGCAATCCATCGCCTGGCCGGTCGAGAACGGCAACTGGACTGCTGTGGTGATGAACGCCGACGGGTCTGCAGGGGTGGCAGCCGACATCGCCGCAGGCGCCGAGGTGCCCGGGCTCCGGTGGATCATCGGCAGTCTCCTGGTGGGTGCCGCCCTGGCTGCGGTCGCCGCGGTGCTCCTGATCGCCGTTCCGCTGCGTCGCGTCTCGAGGACACGTGGGACCTCTGGGTGACGGCACCCCCGTCAGCCCGCAGACTCGCGTGACTTCCGCCGGGGCTACTGCTCGAGGCCTACGCCCGGCGGATCGCCTATCTCGGCAATGACGCGGACGACGCTGCCCTTCACGGACACGTGGGCCATCGCGTCGTAGTCATGGCCCGCGAGCCGTAGGCGCAGCGGCCGGGTGGCTCGAAAGTTCCGCGACCAGGTCTTGCGCTCAGCCATGCCCACCGCGATGCTCACCGTCCGCCCGACCTTGGTGTACTGCGTGACGAGCCGGCGATGCTTGCCCGTACGCCGTCCCTGGTGCTCGACCACCGCAAGCCGCCGCCCCAGTCGAGCACCCGCACGGCTCTTCGGGACCGGCACAGCTGACGGTGTGCTCCGGTGTGCAATTTGGTGATAGGTGCGGGGCCGTCCGCCGATCGGATCGGTGCTCTTGGTCCGGAAGAGATGGTGGCGGCTTGAGTTCCAGACCTTGACGAAGGTCATCGCGACCTTTTCGACGCGGTCACCTGTGTCGGTTGGCGGCACGTTCAATGCGGCGCACGCAGGACGGCAGCGGCCGACTGAGGGCAAGCCACTGCTCGACCCGGTCGGCCACGACCAGGCACGGCTCGGATGCGGTCCCATCGGCTGCCTGTCGGGCGCGGATACAGGGCTCCAGCGGGAGTCCGGCCCGGAGGTACTGGTCGATCAGGTCCGCGGACGCCAGGCAGGGTGTCGTGGCCTGCCGGTGGCTCTGCGAGGCGGATGCGGCCAGGCCCGGGCCGCTGATCAGCAGCAGGCCCGCGAGGAGGGCGGCGACAGGAGTGAGGGGAGGCGTCGTGGTCATGACAGGTGCCTTCGGGTGATGGGGTGAACGAGAGGGTGAATGAGTCGGCGGCAAGGGTGTGCGGCCCGCGGCACGACAAGCGCGGACCGGGTGGCCAGCGCGGGGTCACGGCCAGCCTCAGCGCAACAGCTGGGCGGCTGCGCCGCCGAAGACGCTCGCGACGATGGTGAGAACGGCGATCACGACCCCGACGACACCGAAGCCGCGGGCAGCGCCGGACTGGGGGTGGCTTCCGCGGGCAAACCCGCCGAGCCAGGCGGCCGAGGCACCGAGCGTCGCGGGTGCGCCGGACCAGAACACGGGCAGCGTGACGATCGACAGAGCTCCCAGCACGATCGCCCCGACCTTGGCGCGGTGCGGGTCGTGGACGAGCGGAACGGCGATCACGAGCGCAAGGAGGAGCCCGACGCCGCCGAGCACCGTGACGCTCTCGATGGTCGCGATCGGTCCTTGGGGCGCGTGTGGGTCGTGGTCGGTGAAGAGGATCTCGCCGACGTGGAAGGCGACTGTGAACAGCGTCGTCAGGGCGAAGGTGCCTCCGACGAGGAGGGCTGGGGACAGACGGCGCTCGGTGGTTCTTGTCGTCTCGGTGGTCATGATGACCTCCCTGCTGCGTAGACCCGGCTGGTCCGGATGCCATCGCCCACGGTGTCCGTCTGGGTGTCCCGTCGTCCAGGGCGTCGGCGTCCCACGGTGTCCCGGGTCCTCCCGGGGGGTCCCGAAGAGGTCCCGTGACGCTCCCCAAGCGTGCCCGCTTGGGCGATCATGTCTGTGTGAGCACCGCTATAGCCAGTGCGCGGGGAACGCCCATGGGTGTGGTCGTCGCGGCTGTGGCCACCGGTTTCGGCGCACTGCCGCTGCTGGTGGCCTTCGGCGAGTCAACCGTCCCGACCGGCGCCTTGTACGGCGCGGGGTGGTCGGCGTTCGGGGTTGCGGCCGCACTCGTGCTCGATCGGGGCACGGAGTCGCGTCTTGGCCGGGTCCTGGCGGTGCTCGCCGTCGTCCCCACCGTGATGGCGGCGATCGCTCTGCTGCCAGCCGGCGCTCCGGCCTGGACCCGACTGGAGGACCTGTGGCATCGGGCAGACATCCTGGTCGTGCTCCTCACCCTGGTGATGCTGGCCTGGGGGACGGGCCATGCGCCTGGCCGAACGCCACGCCGCCGGCTCTTCTGGCTCTTGGTCTGGTCCGCTGCCATGCTCGGCGCGGTCGTGGTGGCCGCATCGGCGCTCGACACGCGCGGCGAGGCGGTCGTGGTGACGCTGGGCATGTGGTCGCTGGCCGGTCTGGTCACCCGCTTGGCCGTCGCGACCGACCTCCGGCCCATCGACGAGCCGCTCCTCGATCTCGTCACGGTGGCGCTGACGCTGGCGATCGGTGCAGCCGTGGGCGTCATGGTGCGACTGGCGGGCGCCCGTGCCGGCATCCCCGCTCCGGACCTCGCTGTCGCTTTCGGCGCCGTGACGTCCACGGCACTGGCCTGGCCGGCGGCGGCCTGGTGGCGGCGGGCCAGGCTCGTGCACCGCTACGGCACCGGAACCCTGACCCCTACCGATGTCGCCTCCATCACCGCCGACCTGCATCACCTCACTGATCCGCGGGACCTGCTCGCCAAGGCGGCCGAGATGGTGGCCGCCTGTAGCGGTCACCGGGAAGTGAGGCTGGTGCTGAGCCAGGACAGCCTCGACGTCCCACCCGGCTGGGTCGGGCATCCCCTGCTTGTGGGCGGCGACCTCGTAGGTGCTCTCCTGCTCGACCCCGACGACCCGCAGGGCCCCGAGCCGCGCCAGGTGCGCATGGTCGAGCAGCTGGTGCCGACCGTCGCTCTCGTCTGCCGTGCGGTCGGGCTGGCTGTCGAAGCCGAGCACGGCCACCTCGATGTCGCGCGCGAGCGGGACGCGGAGCGGGCTCGCATCCTTGGCGACCTGCATGACGGCCTCGGCCCGGTGCTGGCCGGAATGAGCATGCGGGTCCAAGCCGAGCTGCGGCGCGGCCCCACCCCCTTCCTGGAGTCACTGGCACCGGAGCTGGCCGAGGCGAGGGGAGATCTCCGCAGGATCGTCTCCGGGCTCACCCCGTCGGCCCTTCAGAACGCCGACCTGGCCGGAGCGCTCGAGCGGCTGATCGCGACGTTCGACGGAGACGGCCGGCAGATCGGGCTGGAGATCGCGGACGAGCTCCCGCTGCCCGGGGAGGTGACCCTCGCCGTCTATCGCTGCGTAGCCGAAGGCATCACCAACGCATTGCGCCACGGCCGGGCCAGCCATGTCACCGTTCGGGTGGCGACGAGGGTGGCCGGCCATCTCTCCGTCGACGTACGAGACGACGGGGTCGGTGGCCCGATCGTCCCGGGTGTGGGGCTCACGTCCCTGCGGCACCGCGCAGAACAGCTGGGCGGGTCGATCGACGTGCGAGCTCACGACGGAGGCGGGGTCCTCCTCCACGTCGAGCTGCCGACGGAGAGGTCAGCATGACGAAGGTGATGCTCGTCGACGATCACCCGATCGTGTTGTCGGGCCTCTCGGCTCTGGTTGAGTCCGAGGAAGGCCTCGTGCTGGTCGCCGCGGCACGAACCGCCGCGGAGGCACGCGACGTCACCACCGAGCCGGACGTGGCCGTGGTCGATCTCGAGCTACCGGACGGTGACGGCATCGAGCTCGGTGCGACGCTGAAACGAAGGTGGCCGCGCCTGCGCGTCGTCATGCTCACCATGCACGCCGATGACCAAGCGGTGATGCGCAGCCTCAGTGCCGGCTTGGACGGCTACCTTCTCAAGGACTCCGATCCCGAGGACCTGCTGGCAGCCATCCACACCGCCGCGCGAGGGGTCCTCGTGCTGGGCAGGGGTGCCTCGGGCGCTCTGGTCGCTGCCGCGGCCTTCGTTCCCCGGACCGACGCGCTCGGTGCCCTCGACACGCGAGACCTGGCGATCCTTGAGCTGCTGGTGCAGGGTCTGCCGACCTCACAGGTCGCTGCGCGCCTCTTCCTCGCGCCCAAGACGGTCCGCAACCGCGTCTCGGAGATGCTCACCAAGCTCGGGGTGGCCTCGCGTGAGGAGGCGATCTCCCTCGGTCAGGCGGGGGGCCTCGGCCGGCGCTGAACGCGCGGATCGAGTCAGGCGCCCGTTGGGAGCGCCCGCGGCACCCGCCCGAGCGATCCGCCTGTGACGGACCCTCGGAAGACCTCAGCCCGGAAGACCTCCCGACCACGCCGGCCCTCGGGCCAAGGCCGAGCGAGCTGTTCCCGCTCTGCTTCACCCGGGTGCAGACGTCGAGAGTAGGGGACGACAGCGGCTGAGGCGTGCCCCGGGGGACGCCTCCTGGAGGCGATCCCTGGGGAAGACGAAGACGAAGACATCCTCCATCGGGCGGGTGTCCGAGGAGTCCAGTCCCCCTACGCTGATGCGTCTCCGGGCCACGGCAGCAATCGGGCTCCCACCACGCATGCCTGCAGCGTCAGCCGTTGAGCTGGGATCGTCGCGTCATACCCGGTGAGCTCGGCGATCTTCGCCAAGCGATAGGTGACCGTGCGGACGGAGACGTGAAGGCGACGGGCGGCTTGCGTGGCCACGCCGCCTGCGTCGAAGTACGCCTCGAGGGTGTCGACCAGCGGGTCGGCACCACCCCGGGCCTGGGTCAGTGGTGTCAGGACGGTCTCGACGAGGTCAGCCAGCGCGACCCTGTCCCGTCCGAGGACGCGGTAGATGAGCAGATCCCGCGTGTGCACCATGTCGTTGTCCGGGTGCAGCCGCTCGGCGAGGGTGATCGCTTCGCGGGCCTGCTCGTAGGAACGCGCGACTCCGTAGGCTCCCGGGTAGGGCCGTCCGACGGCGACGCGCCAGGACTTTCTCCTCGAGGATCTGCTCAACGCTGCATGCAGGAGCCGCGCGGGCTCGTCGACGTCCGTGGAGGCGGCCCCTGCCGGGACCAGGGCGATCAGGTAGCCACCCTTCGTGGTGGCGAGGACGTCGCGGTCGCCGTACCTGTCGATCACCTCGCGTTCGAGGACCGTCTCGTCGCGGTCCTCGACGAGGGCGTCGCCCCGGGGACCAGCCATCACGATCTGGTGCGACGCGGTGAGGTCGATCCCGAAGGGCTCCGCGCGCTGGACGATGCCAGCGGCGTCGGCGTCGCCGCGCAGCAGGTCGTCGATGAACTCGCTGCGTGCTGTCTCCTCCTGCCGGATCAGCTGCTGCCCAGCGTTCTGGTAGCCCTCGACCAGCACCGGAACAGCGGCTCGTATCCCGTCCAGCAGCGTCTGGGCCGCGGACTGGGCGTTCGTGTGGTGTCTGGGCGGCATCGAGCCCCAGGCCCGTGCCGCAGAGGCGAGGTACAGGTCGACGACCCCGCGCGCCGACATTCCCTGCTCTGCAGCCTCCGATCCCGCCCCTCGGATGTCTTCGAAGTCCCTCTCGTCCAAGCGCACACCACCGCGGATGATCCGGCTCCACATGTCCTCGAAGACCGCCGAGACAGCGGGGGAGCTGATCGACTGTTGCGGTGTCGCGGACTTCCGGGCACGGGCCATGTCACCAGTCTGCCCCGGACTGGGCGTGAGGGGCTGCTCCGAGCTTGTTGCCGGGCGTCGGCAACGAACGGGTGCCCGAGTCGGCCGGGCGGGACCCTGGGGTTCCGTCCCGGTGTGGCAGATCCTGGAGGCGTCGCCCGTTCCGACGCACTCGGACGGCCGACGCGCAGAAGTCACCGACGCGACGAGCCGTCGCAACCTGGAGCACAGGAGAAACCGTCAATCCCGAGGAGTGAGTGCCATGTCGACCATCACGCCCTACGACGTTCCTGATCTGGACGAGCGGCACTTCGACCGCTGGCGCCGCCTCCATGACGAACGTCGGTTCCGGGTCGAGCAGCTGAGTGCCCTCGCAGCAGAGCCTCCCAGCGGTCCTCGGCATCAGAGCGTGAACGTGGCCCTGCGGATGGCCGCCGGGACGACGCTGAGCGAGATCGACGCCGCGCTGGAACGCATGAACCAGGGCCGGTACGGCTTGTGCGTGAAGTGCTCCCAGCCGCTCCCGGACAGTCGGCTCGACACTCTCCCGATGACCCCGCTGTGCATGTCGTGCCACTACAACGAGCAGAACTGCCGTATCGCAGGAGGGCGGACATGACGCCCACCGGCACCGCTGCGTCGCTGGGC
>JBDTXF010000195.1:0-6232 GCA_040006355.1 Nocardioidaceae bacterium
CGGGGACCTCGAGTGCGATGTCGACCACGCCGTCCCCGTGACGCCGGTGGTGGTCCGCGAGCTCGCTGTCGGGGTCGACCGCACCGTTGATCACGAACCGGATCGAGCCTGAGCGCAGCACGAAGGACTTGTGGTCGCGGTTGCCGTTCTCCGGACCGGAGTAGGCCTCGAGCTGCATGCCCCAGGCCGACTGGTAGTAGTGCGCGGTCTGGGTGGCGTTGCCGACCACGAAGACGATGGCGTCCCACCCGGTCACCGGGAAGACGTCGCGGTCCTCGTCGTAGTCCACCAGCCCGACCAGCTGCTGCAGCTGCTGCAGGGTCAGGTTGGCCTTCAGCTCGTCGTGGGTCAGCGCGTCAGTCATGCCTTGCAGCATGGTGCCCGCCGTACCATCTGTGCAACAGTACGACGAAACACTGGACAATCTGACCAGTCAGGAGCACTGTCGTGGACGACCTGGACGCCACCTTGATCCATCTGTTCGCAGCCGAGCCGCGGATCGGTGTGCTGGAGGCGTCGCGCCGGCTCCGGGTCGCGCGGGGCACCGTGCAGGCCCGGCTCGACAAGCTCGTGCGCACCGGGGTGATCTCCGGCTGGGGTCCCGAGCTGCAGCCGGAGGCCCTCGGGCACCCGGTGACGGCGTTCCTCACCCTGGAGATCCGCCAGGGCGCCGGGCACGTCTCGGTCGCGGAGCACCTGGCCCGCATCCCCGAGGTCCTCGAGGCGGTCACCATCACCGGCGCCGGCGACATGTGGGCGCGGGTGGTGGCCAGGTCCAACACCGATCTGCAGCGGGTCATCGACGCCGTGCTCTCGGACCCGCAGATCGTGCGGTCCTCGACGGTGATCGCGCTGGCCACCCAGATCCCCTACCGCGTGCTGCCGCTGCTGGACGCCGCCCTGCGGTGACGGGGGCTGACCTCAGGCGGCCGAGGGGTCACTGCCTCACGCGATCCTCCGCGTGTCGCGGGAGTAGGTGACCCCTCGGCGGCGACGGGTAGGGTCACCGTCGTGACTCTCGTGGCCGGTGTGGACTGCTCCACCCAGAACACCAAGGTCGTCGTCTGCGACGTCGACACCGGAGACGTGGTGCGCGAGGGGCGCGCCCCCCACCCCGACCTCACCGAGGTGGACGCGCGGGTGTGGTGGCAAGCCTTCGAGCAGGCGTCCGCCGGGATCCTCGGCGACGTCGCGGCGATCGCCGTCGGCGGCCAGCAGCACGGGATGGTGCTCGTCGACGAGGCCGGCTCCCCGGTCCGCGACGCGCTGCTGTGGAACGACAACCGCTCCGCGCCCCAGGCGCGCGCGCTGATCGACGAGCTGGGCGGTGCGCAGGCCTGGGCGGACGCGACCGGCAGCGTCCCGGTCGCCAGCTTCACGGTGACCAAGCTGCGCTGGGTCGCCGAGAACGAGCCCGCGGTCGCGGACCGGGCCGCGGGTGTGCTCCTCCCCCACGACTGGATCACCCACCAGCTGCGGGGCGGCTCGGGGGAGCCGACGACGGACCGTGGCGACGCATCGGGGACCGGCTACTGGTCCCCGGCGAAGGGCGCCTACCGCACGGACCTGCTCGAGACTGCCTTCGGTCGCGAGATCGCGGTCCCCCGGGTCGCCGGTCCCCGTGAGCGCGTCGGCGAGACCCCCGGGGGCATCGCGCTGGCGCCCGGCACCGGTGACAACATGGGCGCCGCCCTCGGTCTGGACCTCGAGCCCGGCGACGTCGCGGTGTCGCTCGGCACCAGCGGGACCGTCTTCGCGATGTCCGACCGGCCGACCGGCGACGCGTCAGGCATCGTGGCCGGCTTCGCGGACGCCACCGGTGGCTTCCTTCCGCTGGTGTGCACCCTCAACGCCGCCCGCGTGATCGAGGCCGCCCTGCGGCTGGCCGGCGCCGTGCTCACCGACCTCGACCGGCTCGCGCTGTCCGTGGACGACACCGAGGGGCTGGTGCTGCTGCCGTTCCTCGACGGCGAGCGCACCCCCGCACTCCCGGACGCGACCGGGCTGCTGCACGGCCTGACCCGTTCGAACGCGACGCCCGCGCACCTCGTCCGTGCGGCGGTGGAGGGCATGCTCTGCGGGCTCGCCGACGCCGTCGCCGCCCTGGAGGCCGCCGGGGTGACCCCGCGCCGGATCGTGCTCATCGGCGGCGCCGCCCGGTCCGCCGCCGTCCAGCAGATCGCCGCCGGGCTGTTCGCACTCCCGGTCGCCGTGCCGGAGCCCGCGGAGTACGTCGCGCTCGGTGCCGCCCGCCAGGCCGCCTGGGTGGTGAGCGGCGAGGACGCCGCTCCCCGTTGGTCGCGGGACGCCACCGAGGTCCGTCCGGACGGCGCGGAGGCCGGCTACTACCGCCGGGTGCGGGAGTCCTACACCTCGGTGCTCACCGACGCCCAGCCCCTGCTCACCCGCTGAGGACGGCCCTCAGCCGCTCCGGCGCTTGGCGGCCCACTCCCGGACCAGGTCGATCCGGCCCTGCAGCTGCTCGGCCGTGGCGCTCGCCGCCGCCGGGCCGCCACGCTCCTTGCGCAGGGCCGCGTGGGTCATCGCGTGCGGCTGCCCGGTGCGGTGGTTCAGGCGGCGACCAGGCCGTTGAGCTCACGGCGCAGGGTGGCGAGCTGCTCGTGGGTGGAGACCTCACGCGCCACGTCGGTGGCCGAGGGCCTCGCCCGGCGCTGGATGCGGGCCCGCTCGCTCTGCCGGGAGTGCAGCAGGTCGCGCACCTGGTCGGCCTCCAGGAGCCCGGGGATGCCGAGGAAGTCCATCTCCTCCTCCGAACCGACGTGCACCTCCCCCTCGTGCCCGAACTCGCCGCCGTCGTAGAGCACCCGGTCGAAGAGGGCCTCGGAGCCCAGCGCCTCGAACGGCATCAGCGCCTCCTCGGCACCGCCGGACTCCGACGCCTGTGCCTGCGCCAACAGGTCGTCCTCGGCCGCGAAGATGTCGCCGTCGTCGGTGACCGTGCGACCCAGCACGTGGTCCCGCTCGAGCTCCATCTCGGTGGCGTGGGCGAGCAGCCGGGGCACCGACGGCAGGAACACCGAGGCGGTCTCGCCCCGACGCCGGGCGCGCACGAACCGGCCGACCGCCTGCGCGAAGTAGAGCGGGGTCGCGGTCGTCGTCGCATAGACCCCGACCGCGAGCCTCGGCACGTCGACGCCCTCGGACACCATCCGGACCGCCACCATCCACCGGTCCTCGCCGTCGGCGAAGGTCGCGATCCGCCTGGACGCGGCTCGCTCGTCCGACAGCACGACCGTGGGCTTCTGCCCGGTCACCGTGGCCAGCAGCCCGGCGTAGGCACGGGCGGAGTCCTGGTCCGAGGCGATCACCAGGCCGCCCGCGTCCGGGACGTGGCGACGTACCTCGGACAGCCGCCTGTCGGCGGCCGCCAGCACCGAGGGCATCCACGCGCCGGCCGGGTCGAGGGCGGTGCGCAGCGCCTGCTGGGTGAGGTCCTGGGTCAGCGGCTCGCCGAGCCGGGCGGCGATCTCGTCCCCGGCGCGGGTGCGCCACTGCATCTCGCCGCTGTAGGCCATGAAGAGCACCGGGCGTACGACGTGGTCGGCGAGCGCGTGGGCGTAGCCGTAGGTGTAGTCCGCGACGCTGCGCGGCACCCCGTCCCGGCCGGGGGCGTAGGACACGAACGGGATCGGGTTGATGTCGGAGCGGAACGGCGTGCCGGTCAGCGCCAGCCGACGCTGCGCCGGCTCGAAGGCCTCGCGGATCGCGTCGCCCCACGACATCGCGTCGCCGGCGTGGTGCACCTCGTCGAGGATCACCAGGGTCTTGAAGCGCTCGGTGCGGATCCGGTGCGCGAGCGGGTTGCCCGCCACGCCGGCGTAGGTGACCGCCACCCCGACGTAGTCGGTGCTCGTCCGGCCCTTGCGCCCGGAGTAGGCCGGGTCGATCGGGATGCCCGCCCGGGCAGCGGCGTCGGCCCACTGAGTCTTCAGGTGCTCGGTCGGCGCCACCACGGTGACCCGGTCGACGACCCGGCGCGAGAGCAGCTCGGCTGCCACGCTCAGCGCGAAGGTGGTCTTGCCCGCGCCGGGCGTGGCGACGGTCAGGAAGTCCCTCGGACTCGCGGTGAAGTAGTGGTCGAGCGCGGCGGACTGCCAGGCACGCAGCTTGGTCGCGGTGCCCCAGGCCGCGCGGGCCGGGTAGGCGGGAGGCAGCTCGGCCAGGGGCGCGGGTGCGGCGGCCGGTGCGAGTGGTGGGAGGCGGTCGTGGTCGGGGAGCTGGGAGTCAGTCACGTCTCTCGCGGGGGGTGCGGCGGGGATGCAGGGCGGATGCGTCCTGCGCTCACTCGTCGTGCTTGAGGTTCTCCCAGGCGTCCTTGCACTCCGGGCAGACAGGATACTTCTCCGGGTCGCGACTGGGCACCCACACCTTGCCGCACAGCGCGACGACGGGGGTCCCCATCACCATCGCCTCGGTGAGCTTGTCCTTCTCGACGTAGTGCGAGAAGCGCTCGTGGTCGCCGTCGTCGGTGGGGGCGGTGCGCCGGTCCTCGATCGTCTCGGTGCCGGGGCTCATCTGGGTGGTCACGGGGACCGAGTCTAACGGGCCGCTCCCCCCGACGCGCCGGGCGACCCGTCAGTTCATGCTCGGGTCGTGCGGGCGGGTCGAGACCCAGGCCAGCTCGCCCGGCTGGCGACGGAGCACCCGCTTCCACAGGCCGAGCGGGTCAGCCCCGAAGAGGTCCGCCGGGACGGACGGCACGACGTACCAGGACCCGGCGTGGATCTCGGCGCTCAGCTGCTCGGAGTCCCAGCCCGCGTAGCCCGCGAAGATCCGCAGGTGGCTCAGCGTCGGACCGACGATGGTGGTCGGCGTGTCGAGGTCGACGATGCCCACGTCGTCGTAGAGCCGGCGGAAGCCCATCGGCTCGATGTCGGAGTTGGGGTCGGTGCCGAAGGTCACCGAGGCGCCGACCGCCAACGCCGAGTCCGAGCTCACCGGGCCGCCCGAGAAGAGCACGTCCGGGTGACCGGCCAGCAGGCTCCAGTCGGGCAGGATCTCACCGACCGGCACGTCGGTAGGCCGGTTGAGGACCACCCCGAGGGCGCCGTCGCGGTCGTGGTCGAGGACCAGCACGACCGCGTGCTCGAAGTTCGGGTCGAGGAGGCTCGGGGTGGCCACCAGCAGGTCGCCGACCACCACGCGGTGGCCGGACGGGTCGGGTCGGGTCGGCTCAGACATCCGAGGTGCGAACCGTCGCGGACGCCTCGGCCGCGGCCCGCACCGCGCTCGCCACCGCCGTGTGCACGTCGGCGTGGAAGACGCTCGGGATGATGTAGTTGGCGTTCAGCTCCTTGGCGGTCACGGTCGAGGCGATCGCATCGGCGGCGGCCACCAGAAGCGCGTCGTCGATGGTGTGCGCGGAGGCGTCCAGCAGTCCGCGGAACACCCCGGGGAATGCCAGCACGTTGTTGATCTGGTTGGGGTAGTCCGAGCGGCCGGTGGCGACCACGGTGGCGTGCCGTCGAGCGATCGCGGGGTCGATCTCGGGCACCGGGTTGGCCAGCGCGAAGACGATCGCGTCGCTGGCCATCCGGGACACGTCATCGCCGTCGATCACGTTGGGCGCCGAGACACCGACGAAGACGTCGGCGCCGCTCATCGCGTCGTGCAGCGAGCCGGTCAGCCCGGCCCGGTTGGTGGCCTCGGCGACCCGGAGCAGCGACTCGTGGAGACCGGGACGGTCGCGGTGCACGACCCCCTCGACGTCGGCGACCACCACGTCCTGGACGCCGGCCTCGAGCAGCAGCCGCAGGATGGCCGTGCCGGCCGCGCCCGCACCCGACATCACGACGCGCACCTGGTCGAGATCCTTGCCCACCACCCGCAGCGCGTTGGTGAGTGCCGCCAGCACCACGATGGCCGTGCCGTGCTGGTCGTCGTGGAAGACCGGGATGTCGAGGATCTCGCGCAGACGGCGCTCGATGTCGAAGCACCGGGGCGCCGAGATGTCCTCGAGGTTGATCCCGGCGAAGCCGGGCGAGATGGCGCGCACGATCTCGACGATCATGTCCGGGTCCTGGGTGTCCAGGCACAGCGGCCAGGCGTCGATGCCGGCGAACCTCTTGAAGAGCGCGGACTTGCCCTCCATCACCGGCAGGGCGGCGGCGGGGCCGATGTTGCCGAGACCGAGGACGGCCGAGCCGTCGGTGACGACGGCGACGGAGTTGCCCTTGACGGTGAGCCGGCGAGCGTCCTCGGGGTTGGCGGC
>JBDTXF010000196.1:0-6230 GCA_040006355.1 Nocardioidaceae bacterium
GTCTCTCCCCACACGGTCTTCGTCAACGTGGAGCCGGAGGTGCTGGACGGGGCGCCGCTCACCGACCTGCTGGCCATCGCCGACAGCGCCCCCGGCGAGCTCCGGATCGTGCTGGAGATCACCGAACGTGCTCTCGCGGCGCGCCCCGCCGAGCTGCTGCGCACCGTCGAGCGGGTCCGGGACATCGGCTGGGGGGTGGCCCTCGACGACGTGGGCGCGGACTCCGCATCGCTGGCGTTCATGGCCCTGCTGGAGCCCGACGTGGTCAAGCTCGACCTCAGCCTGGTGCAGAACCGGCCCTCGCCCGCGGTCGCCGAGATCATGAACGCCGTCAACGCCTACGCCGAGCGCTCGGGCGCGCTGATCCTCGCCGAGGGCATCGAGACCGAGCGGCACCTCGGCTCGGCCCGAGCGCTCGGCGCCACGCTCGGCCAGGGCTGGCTGTTCGGTCGTCCGACGGCGAACCCGGTCCCCGACCGGACGGTGCAGCCTCTCGCCCTCCCGGAGCCTCGGCGGCACCACACAGGCTCACCGGTCTCGCCGTTCTCGTGCCTGCCCCCGACGACGGTGCTCAAGAGGTCGTCCAAGCGTCTTCTGATCGAGCTCAGCAAGCATCTCGAGCGCGAGGCGATGCGGATCGGTGACACCTGCGTGGTCGCCTCCACCTTCCAGCGCAGCGAGCACTTCACGCCCGCGACCGCGTTGCGCTACCGACAGCTGGTCGAGCGCACCGGATTCGTCTGCGCGCTTGGCCAGGGATTGTCATCCGAACCCGTCCCCGGACTGCGCGGCGCGACCCTCGACGCCAGTGACCCGGTGCGCGGGGAGTGGGACGTGGTCGTCCTCAGCCCGCACTTCGGCACGGCCCTGCTCGCCCGCGACCTCGGCGACACCGGTCCGGAGCTGGATCGCATGTTCGAGTACGCCTTGACCTACCAGCGCGAGGTGGTGACCCGCGCCGCGCACGGCCTGCTCTCGCGGGTGGCGCCCCGGCTCATCTCAGTGAGCCCCGCCCCTGGGGCCGGTGACCCGGTCGACATTCGAGTGTCGGAGGGTCCCCAGACCACGGTGCCGCCACGATCGGTGCCCGGCCCCACCGGCGACTGGCTGGCGCGGCTGGCCCTGGCCTCGACCGGCAACGGCGCCACCATCGCCGACATGACCCAGCCCGATCAGCCGCTGGTCTACGTCAACGCCGCCTTCGAGCGGCTCGCGGGTTTCGACGCAGAGCGCCTGCTGGGCCTCAACTGCCGCTTCCTGCAGGGGGCCGAGACCGACCGCGCCGCCGTGGGCAGGCTGCGGACCGCAGTCGCCGAAGGCCGCGAGTGCCGCGAGACGCTGGTCAACTACCGCGGACCCGACCGTCAGCGGTGGTGGAACGAGATCCACCTCTCACCGGTGGTCGACGACCACGGATGCGTGGTCAACTACATCGGTATCCAGAACGACGTCACTGAGCGGATACGTGCGCAGCAAGGGCTGCTGCAACAGACCGACCGTGCCCAGGAGTACGCCGCTCAGATCGAGCACCTCGCCTATAGCGATCCGCTCACGGGTCTGATGAACCGTCGCGGGTTCGAGGACCGCATCGAGGCGAAGCTCCTGGAGTCCTGCGTGGGGGACCGGGCGCTCGCGCTGGTCTTCATGGACCTCGACGGCTTCAAGGACGTGAACGACTCCTTCGGCCACGCTGTGGGCGACGAGCTGCTCGTCGAGACCGCTCGACGGCTGCGTGCCCGGGTGCGGGGCAGTGACCTGCTCGGCAGGTTCGGCGGCGACGAGTTCATCGTGGCGCTGTCCGGGCTGGACCCGGTGGTTGCCGCCACCGAGGCCAGGGCAGTCGCCGACGAGCTCGCGCGGTCGATCCAGCAGCCGGTCCGGCTGGCCGGTCATGACGTGCGAGTGACGGTGAGCATCGGGATCAGCACCTGCCCGGCCGATGCCCAGGACTTCGGCACCCTGCTGCACCTCGCGGATCTGCAGATGTACGAGCGCAAGCACCCCGACCGGCCGCGTTGACGACCTGGGCGGCGGTCGGCGCTGTAGTGACCCGCCCGCTTCGCGACTGCGACGTCCCAGACGGCGTCCTGGGCGCTCACGTCCCGAGGCTGTCGTAGACCTTCGTCTCCAGGTCGAGGTAGCCGGTCACCGACGCCGGGTCGACGAACGGCAGGATCTGGGTCGCCCAGAAGCCGCCGACCCCGGTCTGCCGGTCGATCCAGTAGTAGAGGTTGGTCAGACCGGCCCACGCGAGCGAGCCGGCCGGACGACCCGTGGGAGCGTCCTCGTCGTTGAGCATGAAGGTGAGCGCCCAGGACTTGGGCATGCCGGGGAAGAACTCCGCATCGTGGGACAGCGACGGGATCACGCCCGGGAGCATCTTCACCTTGAGGTCGCCGAGGTGGTTCGCGGCGGCCATCTCGACGGTCTCCTTGCGCAGCACCCGGCCGTCCGGTCCCTCACCGTCGTTCAGCCACATCCGGATGAACTTCGCGTAGTCCAGCGCGGTTGAGTACAGCCCGTGCCCGCCCATCTGGACCTCCGGGTCCTGGGGAAGCACCAGGTCGGTCGGCTCCAGCGTGCCGTCCTCGCCGCGCTGGTGGATCTTCGCGAGCCTGGACCGCATGTCCGGGGTCATCGTGAACGCGGTGTCGTCCATGCCCAGCGGGTCCAGGATGCGCTCGCGCATGACCTCGCCGAGCCTCTTCCCGGTGATCGCCTCGAGGACCTGGCCCGCCCAGTCGATGTTCGAGCCGTACTCCCACTGCTCGCCGGGATCGAAGAGCAGTGGCGTCCTGATCGACGCCTGTGAGGCGGTGATGACGCTGGGCTGCCCCTGCTCCTCGGCGAGCCGGCGGTAGCTCTGGTTGAAGAACTCGTAGCCGAAGCCGGCGGTGTGGGTCAGGAGCATCCGCGTGGTGATGTCCCGCTTGGGCGCGCGGGTCCGCGGCGTCCCGTCGTCCTCGAAGCCGTCGAGGACCTCGAGCTGCCCGATCGCTGGGACGTAGTCGCGTGCAGGGGAGTCGAGGTCCAGGGAGCGGTCCTCCACCAGCTGGAGGCACGCCGTTCCGGCGACCGCCTTGGTGGTGGAGAAGATCGCACACACCGTGTCGGTCGTGAAGTCGGCTTCCTGGTCGAGCGCCCGCTTCCCGGCCGCCCCCTCGTAGATGTTGCCCTGCCGGTCGGTGACCACCGCGGCCACTCCGGGCACCCCCGGGTCGCTGGTGGTGGCGCGGACGAGCAGGTCGTCCAGGGTGTGCTGCAGGTCGTCGGTCATGGCGGCTCCTCGGTCCGGTGTCCTCGTGAGTGTCACTGGCTCCGATGGTCGTCGGCGACCACGGCCGTGACCACCGCCGAACGGAGGGTTTCGCGACGGGGCTAGCCTCGAGAGCACAGCCGCACCAGGAGGGCCACCACCATGAGCGCTGCACTCGTCCGCCCGCGCCGACGCGTGATCGCCGGGGTCTGCTCGGGGATCGCTGCCCGGTTCGGAGTCTCACCGAACACCGTCCGGCTGATCTTCGTGGTCAGCTGCCTGCTGCCCGGTCCGCAGTTCCTGATCTACATCGCGCTCTGGATCCTGCTGCCGTCCGAATAGAGGGTGCCCTCACGGGCCCGGCGCGGGAGAGTGGGCGCCATGACCTTCCAGCTGACCGTCCTCTACCACCGCCCCGACGACGCGGATGCCTTCGACGCCCACTACGAGTCCACGCACGCACCGCTTGCCAGCAAGATCCCGGGGCTGCGCTCCTACTCCGTCCAGCGTCCCGGGAACGAGGCGGACGGCTCGCTCCCGCCCGAGCGCCTGGTCGCCACCCTGGTGTGGGACGACGAGGCTGCCTTCGCTGCCGGGATGGGCAGCCCCGAGGGACAGGCCGCGGCCGGTGACATCGGGAACTTCGCCAGCGGTGGCGTGACGATGCTGACCGGAGCCGTCACGACGTACGTCTAGTCGTGCTTCTTGCTGCGTGGCTTGGTGCGCACCTTGGGCGGCCCGTCCTGACGAGGTGAGGCGTCGGTGTCGAGGGTGAGCTCGATCAGCTTGCCCGAGATGCGGGTGCGTTCCAGCGCCGAGCGGGTCTGCTCCGAGAGGGACACCGGCAGCTCCACCAGGGAGTGGTCGCCGCGGATGTCGATGTGCCCGAAGTCGGCACGGTCCAGGCCGCCCTCGTTGGCGATCGCGCCGACGATCTGGCGGGGCTCGACCTTGTGCCGCTTGCCCACCGAGATGCGGTACGTCGCCATCGGCACGTCCGAGCGGCCACGGCGCGGCTTGCTGTCCGGACGACGCGGTCGGTCGTCGCGGTCCTTGCGACGCCCCTTCTCGTGGTCCCAGGCGCCCGCCTTGGCGTCCCGCTTGCCGTCGAAGGCCTTGGGGAGCGTGGGCAGCGTGGGCACAGGCTCGGGGGGCATCAGCAGTGGCCGGTCGTCCTGGGTGAGGACGGCGAGGGCGGCGGCGATGTCGGTGGCCGGCACGTCGTGCTCGTGCTCGTAGTCGACGACCAGGTCGCGGTAGAACCCGACCTGGTCCGAGCCGAGCGCCTCGGTGATCGCGTCGCGGAACCTCGCCACCCGGGTCTCGTTGACGTCGTCCACGGTCGGCAGCCGCATCGGGGTCAGGGGCTGGCGGGTGGCGCGCTCGATGGACTTGAGCAGGTGCCGCTCCCGGGGGGTGATGAACGAGATCGCGTCCCCGGCGCGACCGAACCGTCCGGTCCGGCCGATCCGGTGCACGTAGGACTCGGTGTCGGTGGGGATGTCGTAGTTGACGACGTGCGAGATGCGCTCGACGTCGAGCCCGCGGGCGGCGACGTCGGTGGCGACCAGGATGTCGAGCTTGGCGTCTCGCAGCTGCCCGATGGTGCGCTCGCGCTGGGCCTGCACGATGTCGCCGTTGATGGCGGCCGCCGAGAACCCGCGGGCTCGCAGCCGCTCGGCGAGCTGCTCGGTGACCTGCTTGGTGCGGACGAAGATGATCATCCCCTCGAAGTTCTCCACCTCGAGGATCCGGGTGAGGGCGTCGAGCTTCTGCGGGTGCGCGACCATCAGGTAGCGCTGGGTGGTGTTCGCCGAGGTCGTGGTCTTGTTCTTGACGGTGATCTCGGCGGCGTCGGTGAGGTACTTCTTGGAGATGCGGCGGATCTGCGGCGGCATCGTGGCCGAGAAGAGCGCGACGTTCTTGTCCTCGGGAGTGTCGGCCAAGATGGTCTCGACGTCCTCGGCGAACCCCATCTTGAGCATCTCGTCGGCCTCGTCGAGGACCAGGAAGCGCAGCTCGGACAGGTCGAGCGTGCCCTTCTCGAGGTGGTCCATCACCCGGCCCGGCGTGCCGACCACGACGTGCACCCCCCGGCGCAGGGCGGAGAGCTGCACGCCGTATCCCTGGCCGCCGTAGATCGGCAGCACGTGCACGCCCGGCAGGTGCGCCGCGTAGCGCTCGAAGGCCTCGGAGACCTGGAGCGCGAGCTCCCGGGTGGGCGCCAGCACGAGCGCCTGGGGCGTCTTCTGGCGCAGGTCGAGCCTGGACAGGATCGGGACGGCGAACGCGGCGGTCTTGCCGGTGCCGGTCTGTGCCAGGCCCACCACGTGCCGCCCCGCGAGGAGAGCCGGGATCGTCGCCGCCTGGATCGCGGAGGGCGACTCGTAGCCGACGTCGCGCAGGGCCCGGAGCACGCGCTCGTCGATGCCGAGGTCGGCGAAGCCGGGTGCGTCCCCCTGGTCGGGCGCAGGGCTGGCGTCGGTGCTGGCGTCCGGGGTGGGCATCCCGCAAGCGTAGTAGGCCCGGAGGCTCCTGCCGCCCGAGACCGGCGGGAGGAGTGGGCCGGGACACGCTGATAGGCGGACACAGGACGGGTGACGGGCTTACAATAAAATCCCCACTAAGTCTATAGACAATTTCAGAGGAAGACACTTGGCAGCGGACTCTGCGGTCGACCTGCACCAGCACCTCTGGCCGGCATCCTTGGTCGACCGGCTTCGGGCCCGGACCCGGGCGCCGTACCTGCGGGGGTGGACCCTGCACACCCTGGGCGAGGCGCCCTACGAGGTCGAGCCTGAGCATCACGACGTGGCGGCACGGATCGCTCAGGACCAGACGGACGGGGTGGCGCTGGCGTGTGTCTCGCTCTCCGCCCCGTTGGGCATCGAGAGCCTGGCGCGGCCGGAGGCGGCCACCTTGCTCGCGGCCTGGCATGCGGGGGCACGCACGCTCCCTGCGCACTACCGGGCCT
>JBDTXF010000197.1:0-6198 GCA_040006355.1 Nocardioidaceae bacterium
CTCCTCGGCGACGTCCATCACGTCGACGTGCTTGGCGAAGAAGACCACCTTGCCGACGCTGCGCGCCAGCTGTGCGGCGTAGTCCGCGGACAGGCCCGCCTTGGCCTGGCCGATGCGTCGCATCATCGTGAAGACGTTCTCGTCGGTCTTCGTGCTGGTGGTGTCCTCCCGCTCCCAGGTCGCGACCTGGCGCACCAGCTGGTGGTCGATCCCCTCGACCACCCGGCCCGACGTACGACGCTCCAGGGCGCCTTCGTAGCGGGAGACCAGGCGACGTGCGAGGTCGCGCTCGGCCTTGCGGATCGAGCGTCCCGCCTCGTCGTCGAGCTCGACCGGGAGGTCGGCGATGCGGCGGGCCGGGATGTCGGCGGCGACCTCGACCTTGCGCCGCCGCACGATGCCCATGTCGACCACACAGCTGCGGGCAGCCGGGTAGAAGCCGGGATCGACCGGCGTCAGACCGGTCTCCTCGAGGGTGTCCATCAGCTCGGCACGCGGCTTCTTGTCGTCGATCCACCCGAGGAACTGCCAGATCGCCCGGAAGTCCTCGATGTCGTTGATCAGCGGGGTCCCGGTCAGCGCCATCAGCAGCGGGCGCGTGATCCGCGTCCGGATCCGCTCGGAGAGCTCGAGGACGTGCTGGGAGCGCTGGGAGGCCTTGTTCTTGATGAAGTGCGCCTCGTCGACCACCATGCCGCGGAACCCGAGGTCGCCCAGCCAGCCGACGTGCCGGTCGAGCACCTCGTAGTTGACCACCACGATGTCGGCGAAGCCGTCGATGGTGTCGCCGTTCCCGTGGATCACGGTGGCCGCGCGGTTCGGCGTCCAGAGCGCCGCCTCGCGCGCCCAGTTGGTCTTCACGACGTTCGGGACGACGACCAGCAGCGGGTAGGCGTTCGCGGCCTGCGCCGCGAGCAGCGCCTGGGCGGTCTTGCCAAGACCGGGCTCGTCGGCGAGCAGGAAGGTCCGGTGCCCGGCGGCCGCGGCTGCGACGAGCTGCGCCTGGTGACGCATCAGCCGGAGTCCCTCGGGCACGCGCACCGTGGTCGGCTCGGGCAGCCTCATGCCGGTGGGGCGGCCGTTGGCGGCGTACTCGAACGACCGGAAGAGCGGGCCGAGCAGCTCCCAGGTGGCCAGTCGGCGCTCCCGGGGCTGGTGCTGCGGGACCGAGCTGAAGTCGGGAGCCAGGAAGGGGTTGGCGAGCTGTCGCGAGACCACCGACTGCGGGACCACGCGACGCTCGCTGCCGGCCGAGGCGGCGAGCTCGGGGGGCGCCACGTCCTCGGGAGGAGCCTCGAGACCCCCGGCCCGCAGCATGTCGCGCTTGAGTGCCCGGCCGGCGTCGGAGACGACCGCGTCCTCGGCGAGCAGCATCAGCAGCGAGGTGTCGCGGGCAGCGGTCTTGGCAAGGATCGTGGCGACCCCGTCCAGGCGCTTGAGCTGCTCGCCGCGCTGGGCCTCGGTGCTCGTCGAGTCCGCCTTGACCCGGGCCCGCTCCTCACGGACGAGGAGCGCGATCACCTGGAACTTCGTGCGCACCGACGACGCCACCAGACCGCGCTCGAGCGCCGCCTCGACCTCGCGCACGGCGCGCGCCAGGACCGGGATGATCCCCTCGTTGTCGCGGGGGCGAACCCGCCGCGGGTTGCGAGGGGCGGCACGCCGAGCGCTCGGCTGACGCTGCGGTTCACGCTGGGCTCGTCGAGCCACTGACTCCTCCTCCGGAGTGCCCGGCCATCGACTGCGGCGGATGCGGCACCCGCCAACCGGTCCTGAGGTCGGGGCGATATGACGTCGAGCGGTGCAGCGTGGCTGCCCCGTGGCGACTCGGACCCACCGGTCTGCGAGAGACCTGCCGGTCGGGCCCCGACGGCCCGCCCACGATGAGATCCTGTGACCGTCTCACGGCGGTCGTTCACCGGCCGGACGGCGGCCGTCGTCGAAGGACGAGCGGCACACCTGGGGTCAGTGCTGCCTCCATGGTAGCGGACCACGCGAGGAAGGGAGCCGCGGACCTGTCGCGGGAGATGCGCCGGCTGTCCCACGGCGTCGGCCCGACGATTGGGAAGTGCTGGCGCTGGGCACCGGACCTGCGAGATTCGACGACCGCTGAAGGAGAACCGCATGTCCGAGGACAGCACCGAGACCAGCCGCGACGAGGTCCACGGAGACCACAACATCTACGTCCGCGACACCGGGGGCGACGGGCGGCCCGTCGTGCTGATCCACGGGTGGCCGCTCTCCGGAGAGTCCTGGTCCGAGCAGACGCCCGCGCTCCAGGAGGCCGGCTACCGCGTGGTGGCCTACGACCGCCGCGGCTTCGGCAGGTCCAACCCCGGCGACGGCTATGGCTACGACGCCCTCGCCGACGACCTCGACAACGTGCTGTCCGACCTCGACCTGACCGACGTCACGCTCGTCGGCTTCTCGATGGGCGGCGGCGAGGTGGCGCGCTACGCCGCCAAGCACGGCCAGGACCGGCTGCACAGCGTGGTGCTCGCCGGGGCTGTCACGCCGTTCCTGATGCAGTCCGAGGACAACCCCGACGGACCGCTCACCGAGGACGCCGCTGCCGGGATGCGCAGCGGC
Source organism: Nocardioidaceae bacterium (assembly GCA_040006355.1). Taxonomy (GTDB): domain Bacteria; phylum Actinomycetota; class Actinomycetes; order Propionibacteriales; family Nocardioidaceae; genus Nocardioides_B. Next base: position 2,590 of record JBDTXF010000197.1, read on the forward strand.
CTCGAGTCCGACCGGGACGGGTTCTTCAAGGACTTCAGCACCCAGTTCTTCACCGCCGGCGACGATCTCAAGGTGACCGAGCAGCAGCTCGCCGACGCCGTCGCCCTCTGCACTCAGTCGGACCAGGACGCTGCGCTCGGCTGCATGGACGCCTTCGCCACCACGGACTTCCGGGACGACCTGACGAAGATCACCGTGCCGACCCTGGTGATCCACGGCGACAGCGACGGCATCGTGCCCTTCGAGGGGTCCGGCAAGCGCACCCACGAGGCCATCGACGGCAGTGACCTCGTCGTCGTGGAGGGTGCGCCGCACGGCTTCAACGTCAGCCACACCGAGGAGTTCAACAAGGCGCTGCTCTCGTTCCTGGAGAAGTAGCCGCCGCGGGCGCGCCGCCGGGCGCGTGCCAGCATCGGGGCATGGACCAACTGACCCACTACGCGTGGTTCGCCGCCGGGCTGGCGGCGATGACCGCCGCGACGCTCACCGTCGCCTGGCGCACGGGGGTGGGGCTGGGCTGGTTCCCGCTCTGGGCGCTGGTGCGTGCAGCGGTCCAGCTCACCGTCGTGGCCCTGCTGCTGCGCGGCATCCTGGCGGTGCCGGCGGCGGCGGCCGCCTTCGTGCTGCTGATGGCCACGACTGCGTCCTGGACCGCCGCCCACCGCCTCGAGCGCCTGTGGCGGGGCCGCCGGGCGGCGGTGGCGGGCGTGCTCGCAGGCGCCGGCAGCAGCCTGCTGGCGGTCTTCGCGCTGGGTCTGGTGGACCTGCAGGTGCGCTACGTGGTCGCGCTCGGCGGCATCATCATCGGCAACGCGATGAGTGCGGCGACCCTGTCCGGGCGGAACTTCCTGCGCAGCGCCACCGCGCGGGCCTCCGAGATCGAGGCGTGGCTGTCCCTGGGCGCGACCCCGTCCCGTGCACACGAGGAGGTCGGTCGTGAGGCGGTCCGCGAGTCGCTGCTGCCCACCCTCGACCAGACCAAGTCGACCGGCCTGGTGACGCTGCCCGGTGCGTTCGTCGGAGCGCTGTTCGGCGGCGCGAGCCCCGCCCAGGCAGCACAGTTCCAGCTGGTGGTGCTTGCGGGCATCGCGCTGTCGATGGTGGTGACCGGGGTGACGGTGACCCGGCTGGTCGGCCGCACGCCGTACGTGATGGCCTGGAATGGCTGACCCCGGACCTGCGTTCACCTCCGCATGAGCTTCATCCGCTGCGCGTGCGGCGACCGCCACTGGGGCCCGTACGGCGCGGCCGGACTGCTGCTCACCGACGAGCACCGGACCGCCGTCCTGCTGCAGCTGCGCAGCGCCCACGTGCTGAGCCCGCACACCTGGGCGCTGCCGGGGGGTGCCCTCGAACGCGGCGAGACTCCTGTCGAGGCTGCGCTCCGGGAGGCTCACGAGGAGGCGGGGATCGACGTCGCGGCCGTCGACGTCACCGAGACGATGCCGGGGCTGGTGCACCCGCAGTGGAGCTACACCTACGTGCTGGGCACCACGTCGACGACGACGCTCCCCCACGGCGGCAACTGGGAGGTCTCCCGGCACGCCTGGGTGCCGACCGACCAGGTCGCCGGCACCCTCGCGCTGCACCCGAGCCTGGCGGCGGACTGGCCACGCATCCTGTGGACGCTGCAGGCCTGAGTGACTCGGCTCCGGCCCGGTCAGTCAGGCGTCGTAGTCCAGGACGACCGTGTCCGAGGTCGGGTGTGACTGGCAGGTGAGCACATAGCCGCGGGCCACCTCCTCGGGCTCCAGAGCCCAGTTGGTGTCCATCGCGACCGAGCCGGACAGCACCTGGGCGCGGCAGGTCCCGCAGACGCCGCCCTTGCAGGCGAAGGGCGCATCCGCGCGCACGAGCAGCGCAGCGTCCAGCACGGCCGGGCCGTCGGGGGCGAGGGTGAACGACGAGGTGCGCCCGTCGAGCGTGATCGTCACCGTCGCCCCGCTGTCGTCGGTGGTCTGCACGGGCGCACGACGCACCGGTGGACCGGTCTCGACGTGGAACACCTCGGCGTGGATGGTGCGCTCCGGCACGCCCCGCTCGACCAGCAGCGACCGCAGGTCGGCGACCATCAGGTGCGGCCCGCACAGGAACCACTCGTCGACCGAGTCCGGGGGCAGCAGGCCGTCCAGGATCCGCGACATCCGGTCGTTGTCCAGCCGTCCGGAGAACAGCTCGACGTCCTGCGGCTCCCGGGAGAGCACGTGCAGCAGCTGGAACCGTTCGCGATAGACGTCCTTGAGGTCCTCGACCTCCTCGAGGAACATCACGCTCGTGTGCGTGCGGTTGGCATAGAGCAGGGTCACCGACGACAGCGGCTCGGCCGCCAGCGTGGTGGCAACGATGGACAGGATCGGGGTGATCCCGGAACCAGCCGCCACGCAGACGTAGTGCTTGCGGTGTGCCGGGTCGAGCCCGGTGGAGAACCGACCGGTGGGGGTCATCACGTCGAGAACGTCACCGGGTCGCAGGACGTCCAGCGCATGCTCGGAGAACGCTCGTCCCGGCAGCCGCTTGACCCCGACCCGGAGCACCCCCGACCCGGCCGGTGAGCAGATCGAGTAGCTGCGGCGCACGTCGTCGCCGGCGAGCTCGGTGCGGATCGTCAGGTGCTGGCCGTGCGTGTGCGCGTAGGCCTCGGCCAGGTCCGGGGGGACGACGAAGGTGACCGCGACCGAGTCCGCGGTGACCGGCTCGACCGCGGCCACCGTCAACGCGTGGAAGACGGCATGCGACGCGCTCATCAGAGGGCTTTGAAGTGGTCGAACGGCTCCCGGCAGGACGTGCACACCCACAGCGACTTGCACGCCGTCGACCCGAAGTGGCTGAGCTCGCGGGTGTCCGGCGAGCCGCACTGCGGGCACCGGATGCTCAGGGTCAGCGCGACCTGACCGGGCACCCGGGGGGTCGGCGGCACGATGCCGTAGTCCAGCAGCTTGCGCCGGCCCTGCGCGGTCATCGCATCTGTCGTCCAGGCCGGGGACAGCACGAACTCGACTCGTACGTCGTGCCGTCCGTCAGCGGCGAACGCCGCCAGGATGTCGTCGCGGATCGAGTCCATCGCCGGGCACCCGGAGTACGTCGGGGTGATCGTCACCCTGACACCCTCGCCGGGGCGGTCCTCGACGGACCGCAGGATGCCGAGGTCGGCAATCGTCAGCACCGGCACCTCCGGGTCGAGGACGGACGCCGCGATGTCCCACTCCCGGGTGGTCGAGCCCGTCGGCGCCGTCACCAGGTCGCCCCGGGATGGGCACGGGCCAGGCCCTGGAGGTCGGCGAGCAGCTCGACGAGGTCCTCGGTGTGCTCGCCGCGACGGCCACCGCCCGTCGCGGATGCGACCTCCGGCACGGTCAGCGTGGCCTCGGTCAGCACCTCGCCGACGCGGCGGTCGAAGGCCGGGCGCAGGGCCTCGGGAGCCACCGCGACACCGGTGTCGAGCAGCGCGGGGTCGAGGTGCGATCCGTCGAACAGCTCCGCGACGTAGGGCCACTCCGCGTCGAGCGCCGTCTGCATGCGTGCGTGCGACTCGTCGGTGCCGTCGCCGAGCCGCAGCACCCACATCGTCGCGTGGTCGCGGTGGTAGTCGACCTCCTTGACCGCCTTCGC